>JANXTV010000021.1 GCA_025352185.1 Oligoflexia bacterium | reverse complement strand
ACGTCGACCTTGCGGGCCTGGTCGTTATCGAGAGCCTTCGTACAGGTCGAAGTGTGGACGGTGACTCCGCGTCCGCGAGTGATGAAACCCACGATCGAATCACCCGGTAGCGGCGAACAGCACCGTCCGAACCGAATGAGGACGTCGTCTTCGTCGGCCACGAGAATGGCGTTCTTCGATTCCGTCTTCCGCTTTGCGGCGTTAAGTACTTTCTTTAGAAAAGTATCGTCGGCGCCTTTCGCCTGTTCGAGTTTCTTCTCCATCGCGTCCTGCGGCACGAGGATTTCGAGGATTTTTTCGGGGAAGATGCGTCCGTAACCCAGTCCGATAAAGAGTTCCTCCGGCGTACGAAGCGAGAGCTTATCTTTCCAAACCTTTTCAAACTCTCCGCTGCGTTCGATCTTCGACTGGGATAGGCCGTAGCCCTTCAGGGCCTTCTCGAGGATTTCTTTACCCATCGAAAGGGCGCGGTCGCGTTCCTGCTGCTTAATGACCGCACGGATTTTCGCCTTCGCGCGCGAGGTTTTAACGATCTTCAGCCAGTCTTTCGACGGCATGCCCTGGGGGTTCGTGATGATTTCGATCGTATCGCCCGACTTCAGACGATATTTTAATGGAACAATTTTTCCGTTTACCTTCGCGCCGACGCACATGTTCCCGACGTTCGTGTGCACGGCGTAGGCGAAATCGAGGGGCGTGGCGCCGTAGGGGAGTTCCTTCACTTCACCCTGGGGAGTGAAGACGAAGACGTCTTCCGCGAATAAATCGATCTTTACCGTCTCGAGAAATTCGGCCGGGTCGGAGAGGTCTTTATTCCACTCGAGGAGGCGATTCACCCATTCGACTTTATCTTTAGATGCCGAAGCGAAGCGCCCTTCTTTATACTTCCAGTGGGCCGCGATACCGCTGTCGGCGATGGAATTCATTTCCTGAGTTCGGATCTGGATCTCGATCCGGTCCCCGTCCGCGCCAATAACCGTCGTGTGGAGGGACTGGTAGGAGTTCGCCTTCGGCATGGCGATGTAGTCTTTAAAACGTCCGGGCACCGGCTTAAATGCCGCGTGAATCACGCCGAGGGACTTATAGCACTCGGTGATGTTATCGACCACGATCCGAAACGCGATGAGATCGTGGATCTGGTCGAAGTCGACCTTCCGTCGATCCATTTTTTTATAGATCGAAAAGAAGTGCTTTGCCCGTCCGACGATTTGCGCGTTAATTTCGTATTCTTCGAGCTTCTCCTTCAAGGTCGAAATGAAAGCGTCGATGAACTTATCTCGCTCGCCCTTTTTCTTGGAAATGAGTTCGCTTAACTTAAAGTAAACGTCGGCGTGGAGATACCGAAGGCAGAGGTCTTCTAGTTCTATCTTTAGCCAGCCGATACCGAGACGGTTCGCAATCGGCGCGTAAATGTCGAGCGTTTCCTGCGCGATGCGCTGCTGCTTTTCGGGCGCGAGGTGTTTCAGCGTCCGCATATTATTTAGGCGATCGGCAAGCTTTACTAAAATCACCCGGATATCCTTCGCCATGGCGATGATCATCTTCCGGAAGTTTTCGGCCTGCTTCTCTTCGGTCGTGCGGAACGTAATTTTAGAGAGCTTCGTTACGCCGTCGACGAGATCCGCCACGTCTTTACCGAATTCTTTTTCGATTTCCTCGAGGGTCACCCCCGTATCTTCGACCGTGTCGTGCAGGAGGCCCGTCATGATGCTCGCGAGATCGAGGTTCATCTCGGCGAGTGAAAGGGCGACTTCGGTCGGGTGGATGATATAGGGATCTCCGCTCGAGCGTTTTTGTTTTTCGTGAGCTTTTGCCGAAAACTCGTACGCTTTCTGGATTTTATCGAGCGGAGCGTCCGGAAAGTATCCCTTTACGGTCGTCTTTAATTTTTCGAGAGCGGCGAGTGATTCCGTACTCATTTCGTCGCCACCTTCACGCCGCGAATGGCGTGGAGAACAATCCCGGAGAGTTGGAGGTAAGCGTGATCCAGGGAGTCGTTCACGACGACGTGATCGAATCGGGTTTTTTCAGACATTTCTTTTTCGGCTGCTTTCAGTCGTTTCGCGATAGTTTCCTCGGAGTCGGTACCGCGGGCGCGGAGGCGCCGTTCGAGTTCGGCCATCGAAGGGGGTTCGAGGAAGATACGCACGGTTTCGACGGGGTAATGGGTTTTTAACTGTGCGGCACCCTGAACGTCGATGTCGAGGAGCAACGACTTTCCTTCGTCGAACGCTTTCGCGACGAATTCACGAGTCGTACCGTAGAAATTCCCGTGAACTTCCGCCCATTCGGCGAAGCCGTCATCTGCGATGCGCCGTTTAAATTCTGCGTGATCGACGAAAAAGTAGTGCACTCCGTTTTTTTCCGCTCCGCGCGGAGCTCGCGTCGTCATCGAGACGGAAAGGAGGAGCTCCGGCGTATCTTTTAGAAGGCGATCACAGAGGGTCGTCTTACCGGTTCCCGAAGGTGCGGAGATTACGATGAGTTTACTCATTCGAGATTCATTACCTGCTCGCGGAGTTGTTCGAGGCGTACTTTACTCGCGACCACCTCTTCGCTCATGCCGTAGTCCTGGGCCTTATTCCCGAGGGTGTTCATCTCGCGGTTGAGTTCCTGGAGAACGAAATCGAGCTTTCTTCCGACCTGGCCGCCTTCGCGGAAGATTTTTCGGAGGTGTTCGAGGTGGCCCTGGAACCGGACGAGTTCTTCCTCGATATCGGTTCGGTCCGAAAGCATCGCGAGTTCCTGGCTGATGCGGGATTCGAGCACGGCCTGCAGGTTCCCCTCCGACAGGGGGTAGGATTCGAAAATAGCTTTAATCTTTTCCCGGATACGGTCGGGGTACTTCGTGGCCACGGCCGCGCGTTTCGTCCGCAGCGAGCTTATCGTCGATTCGAGTTCCGAGGCCGCGTCGAGCAGTACTTTCGCCAGGGCCGCGCCTTCGTGATTTCGCATTTCGAGTAATCCGTCGAGCGATGCATTCACGATACTTTCAAGCTGCTTCCACGTTTCCTCGGCCGGAAGTTCGTGCGAGTTCCGGAGGAGCACTTCCGGATAATTCGCGACGTCGACGGTCCGCACGGGATCCTTAAGATTTAGGGCAACCTGCAGCTCGTGAATTTTTTCGTAATATTTCCGCGCGAGATCGATATTTAACGAAAGTTCGAAAGTATGGATCGAAGAACTATCGGTGAGGCGATCAATTTTAAAGTCGAGGGCGCCTCGGGAAAATCGCGAGAAAATGAGCGTCTTAATCGCGGATTCGAGCGGTTGGAATTCGCGGGGGAGTCGAGTCTTTAAGTCGAGGAATCGGTGATTTACGGATTTCACTTCGACCCGGTAGCGTTGGCCCGTAACGACCCCTTCGGCGGAGCCGAAGCCGGTCATCGAAAGGACGCCGGTCGATTTCTTACCCGGGGTAGGGGATTTACCGCTCGGTCGATCGCCCGAGGGGCCACTCATTGGGTGCGCTCCTCGGAACGTTCCTTAATGCGGGCGATCGCGTGGTCGCCCATATCGCGAAATTTCGCGGACCGCGCTTCGATGAGTTTTTTCGTATTCGTCGCCTTCGATTGGGCCTTAATCAGTGGGTTGAAATGTTTTACGATTCCTTTCCTCACGGATTCAAACGTCTCTTCCCAGTTCCGCTGGGCCCCGCCCGGAGGTTCGGCGATGATTCCGTCGACGACGCCCATTTCGAGCAGATCCTTCGGGTTCATCTTTAATTTTTCGGCCGCTTTTTCGGCGAGCGACGAATCGTTCCAAAGGATCGATGCGCAGCTCTCGGGAGAAATCACGGAATACGTGGAGTATTCCATCATGATCACGCGGTCGGCGACTCCGATGGCGAGGGCACCGCCCGAACCGCCTTCCCCGATGACGAGGGCCATGACCGGAACTTTTAATCCGAACATCATGCGGATCGATTCGGCAATGGCTTGGGACTGACCGCGTTCTTCGGCGTCGAGTCCGGGGTAGGCCCCGGGAGTGTCGATGAACGTGATGATCGGCATCTGCGTACGCGAGGCGAGTTCCATCAGACGCATGGCCTTTCGGTAACCCTCGGGTTTCGCCATTCCGAAGTTTCGTTCCATTTTCTGTTTCGTGCTGCGGCCCTTTTGGTGGCCGAGGATCATCACCGGGACTTTACCCTGCGAGCCGCCCATATCCCACATGGCGGTTCCACCGAGGATGGCCTGATCGTCGGCGTAAGTACGGTCCCCGCTGAGTTCCATGAAGTCAGTGAAGAGGGCGTCGACGAAGTCGCGGGTATACGGACGATTCGGGTGACGAGAGACTTGGACGAGCTGCCACGGGGTTAAACTCCCGTAAGTGTCGTCGATGAGCTTTGCGACTTTCTTCTCGAGTGAGTGGATTTCATTCTTAAAATCCATCCCTTCTTCCCGGGCGAGGGTTCGAAGGTCAGCTAGTTTTTTCTCAAGAAGAACAATGGGTTTCTCAAACTCGTAAAAGGCTTCCATGGAGCGTTCACGCTAGCACGGAGTGGTGCATCCACAAAGGATCAGGTCGCTTCCGATTGTGATTTAATGCGTCGCGTCCATTTAACGATCGGTTGACACTCTTCATCAACGAGGTAGGTTGCCTTTCATGACCACATCTCCGGCAACTTCTTCCTCGGCGGCGAGCCCATTCGTGCGCAAAATGAAACGATTCTTCCTCGGCGTCCTCGGGATTATCCTCCTCGCGATCGTCGTGACGGCGCTCTTTCTCAAGTACGCCGATTACAGCGAAGGCTTTCGCGTCGGAACGATCGTAAAAGTTTCGAAGAAGGGATTCGTTTTCAAGACTTCGGAAGGCGAACTCAATCAGTCATTCCTCGAGGGATCGACCGACTCGAGCGCGACCGGCGTTGCGACGCGAGTCTGGAATTTCACGCTGAGTACCGACTCGGGGGTGGAGGAACAGATCAACCACGCCATCGAAGCGAATAAAAAAGTGAAAGCCTACTACAAGGAAAAATATCTGGGTTTACCTTGGGTCGGCGACACGAAATACATCGTCTATAAAATCGAGGAAGTTCAGTAGCCTTCTCCGTTTCGGCGTGTAAACTGAAGGTGTGGAAGCGCCCAAGGAAAACCTCCAAAAGCTCACCCGGATCTTACTGAAGGCTTTAGCCGATTCGATCGGCGCGATTTTTTCGCTTCTCTCGGGAGTTCCGGGCGCCGTGAAGTCGGGATTCGTCGCCGCGGCCCAGGGAGTGCGTTCTCCCGATCGTCCGACGCGGCGGATGTCCTGGATTTTTTTTCTATCGGTGATCGCTATCGTCCTCTCCCTCGGCGGATTCGGTAAGTATTGGTACGCGCACCGGGCGGATGCTAAGGAAGCTCGACTCGCCCTCGAGCGGAAGAAGATCGATGATCTTCTTCGTGCGGAAGAACTTCGGAAGTCGCGTGAGCCCCCGCCTTACCAAACCTTAGGGACGTTTACGCTCGAACTTCGGGAGCAGGAAGGGGTCGCTAAGTCGTCCGGCCTCCGCGCCGCGGAAATGGAAATCGTCGTAGCCTGTAGTGAGATCGCGGTTTGCGACTGGATTAAGAATCATATTGATCTTTCTCGTGGCGAACTCGGCGGATTATTTACGCCGACTGACCGGGAGAAGATCCTTTCGACCGGCGGTAAAAAAGCTTTCCGGGAAGAGATCCGGGATACGTTAAATCGGCTGCTCGAAGAGCGAGGCGTAACCGGTTCCGTGATCGAGGTTCTCTTCCCGCGCTTTATCGTGAGTTAGCCTCGCGGATTAAGCGGCTGATTTTTTAAGGTGCGCGCGCGGCCCTTCGATCCGGTGGCGTTTTAGCATCTCAAATAAGGTACTCCTCGCCACTCCGAGAATTTTCGCAGCATCCGAGCGATTTCCGCGGGCGAGTTTCAGGGACCGGAGGATCATGACCCTTTCCATTTCGACGAGCGTGAGCATTCCATCGGCGAGTTCGGCGGCGACGTATCCCGCTCCAGATTCCGTCGATGCATTTTCAAACAAAAATTCGAACGCACTATCATCGAGTACGGTTTGAAAGGGGCCCGACAGTCCCGCTCCTCGCTCGACCGCGTGGCGGAGTTCCCGAACGTTTCCCGGCCACGAATAAGCCTGCAGGCGGAGGAGCGTCTTCGGCGCGATCATCTTTCCGAGTTCCGAGGCGAATTCCCGCGCGAGCATCGCGATATCCTCGGGCCGTGATTTCAGGGACGGGATTTCCAGCGTGACCGAAGCGAGGCGGTAATAAAGATCGCGCCGAAATTTCCCTTCCTCGACGAGTTTACGGAGCGGTAAGTGGGTGGCGCAGACGACTCGGACATCGGCGTGTCGAGTCTGGTCGCTCCCGACCGGACGAATTTCCCCGTTCTCGAGAAAACGGAGGAGCTTTACTTGGAGATCTAACGAAAGGTCTCCGACTTCGTCGAGGAAGAGGGTTCCGCCGTGGGCTTGGAGAAGGGCCCCGACTCGCTGATGGGAGGCGCCGGTAAAAGCTCCCTTCACGTGACCGAAGAGTTCGCTTTCCGCGAGGGACGGAGCCAGGGCACCGCAGTGCAGAGGGACGAACGGTCCCGCCGCGCGTTCACTCCAGGCGTGGAGGAGACCCGCGATCACTTCTTTTCCCGTTCCCGTGTCGCCGGCGATGTAGATCGAAAGGGGAGTGCTCGCCGCTTTCTGGGCCATGCGAAGCAGGCTCTTACCGGAATCGGAAGCCGTCTTCCAAGCGCGGAGATTCTTCGGTGTCGCGGGAAGGCGATCCGAATCTCCGGCGCCCTCGAGGGTGAGGATCGTTTCGCCGATTTTTAGATTCATTCCAAACGGCAGCATCGCTTCGCGCACGGGAATGGCGGCCAGCGAGGCGGAGGGGGTCTCGTTTCCCAGGGTGAGCCAGGGAACGAGGGGGCCACTCGGCGATGGACGAAACTCGATGAGGCCGATGGACTCGGGGAGAGTGGGATCGCGAAACGAAATGTCCGAGCTGGAATTCCGGCCGAGGGAAAGGGGGGACCCGGGAACGAGCGGCAGGGTTCTCGTTTCTCCACTCGGATCCGTAATTCGTAGGTAGAGGGAGGTTTTCTCGTGGTGCATGGGTCGATTTCCTTCTTCGGGATGGCGGTGGTTATGGACGGCGGAGCCTGGTATTGCAGGGAGGGTGCCGGTTGTCCGACTTCCGGATATCGGGTACTTAGCTCGAATTCTGCTCGGAAAAAGAACCGGGCTTGAGATCA
>JANXTV010000019.1 GCA_025352185.1 Oligoflexia bacterium | reverse complement strand
AGCTCGGTCGCCGCGCGCGCCATCGCCAGGTGGGATGCGTGGTAGATATTGATCGAATCAATTTCCGCGACAGACGCGTGCCCGATCCCAAAGGCTTTCACGTTCGCACGAATCCACGGTGCGAGTTGATCCCGCGTTTTTTCGTTAATTTTTTTACTATCGGTAATTCCTTCGACTTCGGGAAACTTCGCGATGAGGTCCTTCAGCGGGAGATTCCAGGATTCCGAAAGGATTACCGCGCCCGCTACGACCGGACCCGCGAGGCACCCCCGGCCGACTTCGTCGACGCCCACGACCCGATAAAGAGGAAAGCCCGCTCCCCGTTCAAACTCGAGCGTCGGACTGGTGCCGATTTCGAGTTTCGGGGAGGCGGGCTTTCGCAGGACCTTGATTTTCGTTTTCAGGTTACTTAGCGGCTTTAGCCGTGGCTTTTGCCGCAGCTTTAGCTTCGACTTGTTGAGCGGTTTCGACTTCACGCTCAATCTTCGCAGCGCGACCTTCGAGCTCGCGGATGTAGTAGAGTTTCGCGCGGCGAACCTTACCTTTTTGGAGGACTTCTACTTTCGCCACTTTTGGGGACGAGAAGAGGAAAATCCGCTCGACGCCCACGCCGTGGGACATCTTACGAACGGTGAAGGTACGGGAAGAACCTTTACCGGAAAGCGCGATCACGAGGCCGTCGTAGGCCTGAACGCGTTCTTTATCGCCTTCTTTAATTTTTACTTGGACGCGAACGTTATCACCGGCCGTGAAGTCCGGGAACGTGTTGGTCATGGTGCTTTTTTCGACGAGGGCTACTTTAGCGCTCAGGTTCTTCTGAGTTTTATTGAAGCTTTTCGTAGCGCTTTTTCTTTTAATGACGACTTTAGACATAGGGCACTGGCTTTCATTTTAGAGAACTTTAAAATCTAGCTCAAGGGGCCACTCACTAAATATTTGAAAAAATTTCAAACTTTACTGAGCCGGTTCTTTTCCGAAGTAGCGATTTACTAATGACCGAAGAGTCGGTCTAAAATAATCGCCGCCGCGGCCCGAACGGATAAGTGATTATACTCACCGCCGGGATCATCTTTAGGCCCGTACACCGGGGCTAGGATCCGGTGTACCTCGGGATAAAAGATTTCCGAAATTCCCCACCCGGTTCCGAAGACGATCACGATCGGCTTCGTTCGTTTTGGATTCTCGATCTCGCGTCGATAGTCGACGTAAGAGATTGCATTCGGTTGCAAACTCGCATCGGTCAGCACCACTTCGGGTGCCTCGCCATGCGCTTCGAGGATGGCTTCTTTCACCGCTTCGAAATCTTTCACGAGGGAGACCCGCGCGAGAGCTTCGAACCGATCGGGGTGCCACTCCTTACTCTGATCCCGTTGCCAGTGACTCAGAATTCGGCCGACCACCCGGTGCTGCTCCGTTACGGGCGTCACGATAAAATATCGCTTAATCCCGAAGGTGCGGCAGGATCTCGAAATATCATGGATATCGAGATTCGTAACCGCCGTCGCGACCGTCTCCCCGATGCGGTTCCGCATCGGATAATGAAGGAGCACGACGTATACCGGAGCATTCACAAGACCTAAGGACTTAGCAAACGGCGGCCTAAAAGAAAAGGGCGGAAGCCCCGGAAACTAAGACTCTTTTATTGACGGTTGGTTTCGAGAGGACGGAATTTAACCGTACACTTTAAGCCGTAACCCGGCGCTGGATAATCCATTTTAATGTCGAGGGATCCCAGGAGTCGGGTCGGTGCCCCGATGAGTGGGTTATTCAGCCGGGGGTCGTAGACGACCATCGCGGTAACCGACGTTTCGCCTTCTTTGGTGAATTCAGCGCCGGTAATTGAATTTCCCCGCGCTTTTTTCAGAGCGGTTAACGGGTTATTTGCGGCCGGGCAGACCGTAATCGCGTTAATGACCGTTTGGTCGGCTTCTCCGGCGAATGCCGAGGCCGAGATCGCGAGACCACCGAGAACCAGGGATAAAACTTTCATGATTGAACTCCTCCCCCTTACGGGGCGTGTGAATGCGGGAAACACACTCGTACAAGCCCCTGCTGCGTTGCGCAAATGAAATTTCGGATCGAACCGGTTACCCTGAGACCCATGACCCCGATCCCCGGGCCTGCCCGAAAAAATACGACGCCGGTTCCTCGAAATTTAAACCGCTCGACGCTCCTCTTTCTCGGGATCGAGCTCGCTCTCCTCTCCGGGATCGCGGCCCTGTCGGGTTACCGAGTTCCCGAATTTACCGACGCGAATTGGGATACCGTGCTCTTCCTCGCTCCGTCCGGAATCGTGATGAACCACCTCGACTCGGGCTCGGTAATCCGTACTTTCTATAACGACCCGTCGCCGGGACAAACCCCACTCGCACCCCTGACCGCGGCGGGCATGGCACTCCTCTGGGCAGGATTAGCCCTGAATTTAGGCGTGTTCTGGCGAATCGCGGTGCGGCCGAGTATTCGCCCCGGTAAAGAGACCGAGGTTCGCGGGTGATTTACCTCTTCATTTTCCTGCAGTCGAATCTCCTCGAATTTCCCGTCTACCTCCCGTGTTTACGGAAACTCCGACCGGACTTAAAAACTCGCACGGCCGCGGCGTTTATTACGGGGATGAACGCCCTCACCCATCCGGTCGTCTTTTTCGTTCTGATGAATCGATCCGGGACGTACCTCGGGAACGTCCTCATCGCGGAAGGGTTTGCGGTGGTTTCGGAGACGCTCTTCCTCTGGAAGGGTCTCCGCGTACGCCCCCGGACTGCTTTTCTCGTCAGTTTCGCCGCTAATCTCCTCTCCTGGCAGGTCGCGCCGATGACGACCTACCTCCTCTTTCGGCCCTGAACCGAGGCTAAAACCCATATAATGGCGCTGGAGAAGGGTTGGAGTGGGAAACGCTCTTTTCGACTCGAGTTCACGAAAACTCACTTGCCGCTTTATATGCACTGCGTTATATCCCGCTCACTATTTAACCTTGAAGGGGTAAATTTATGAAAAAAGCACTCGTTCTCATTGCTCTCGCACTCTCCGCGTCGTCGTCGTTCGCTAATGATTCTGGCATTTCCGCGATCCGCGTTTCCGATATTAAAATGCGGGAAACAAAAATCGGTAAAAACGGAGAAGTCGTCACCGTCCGTAAAATGACCACTCCCCGATTCACGATCTCCCTCTCGGGTGGAGAAGCCGCAAACCTGATGAAGATCCTTCCGGCGATCAACACGGTTCCGAATCCGGACCGCGTCGGTTCGTACGAAGATTCTTTTAAGGAACTCGGAATCTATAACGATGCTTCAAACGGCGTAAGCTCGAAAGCGATCTCGATTAACTGCAGCGATGCAAAAGTCGTATACGACGCTAAAACGGGAAAAGAGATCATCCAAAAAACTGGCAAAACGGAATGCACGATCGAAATTCAACCCGTCACGGCGGACCTAGGTATCGGCGAAATCTTCGGTGATGTTTCGACCTACCAGC
>JANXTV010000523.1 GCA_025352185.1 Oligoflexia bacterium | reverse complement strand
CCGGATGTTTTAAGATTTCCTTCGGGATTCGCAGCGATCGCATCAATGAGTTTTTTGACCGAGAACCGTAGTGGTGCTCAATCCAGTGCAAAACGGCCGCGGACGTCCGGAATCGCGAACCGGCTACGGCATGGTACTTCGGATCGAGATCCGGATTTTTAATCCAAGCCGAGTCGATCGTTCCGTCTACAAGATCATCTACCGAGATTTCAAAGAAGCTAGCAATTCTCTCGAGAGTGACGAGACTCGGACCAAATCCTTCGGTGCACTGATCTAATAGTTCAAGCTTCGAGAACTCAAGCTTTTCGGCAAGATCCTCGAGGGAGAGCTGACGGAGACTCGCCAAATGGCCAAGTCGATCGGTCCAAGTCCGGCGTAAGTTCAGGCGCGAATCCTCCGGCCGGTAACGGGTTGGGTTTCCGCCATACCGGTGCGTAATCCCTGTACTACGGCGTTTGCGTATGGCCGTGCTCCCCAAGCGAGATCGCCATCGGTGGCAGAAAAAAGATTCCACTTCTCCGTCAGGAGCCATTCGTCGGTCTGACGCGAAGTAGACGGGAGATTCGATTGAATCACACTCGCGGAATTCTGCACATCGGCGAGAAACTCTTTCGTCGCGACCGTGCCGGCTTCCCGGTAGATCTCGATCAGATCCTGGAAGAAAACCGGGCTCACTAGGAGTTCCGGCTCCGCGAGCACCGCGGACTTTACCCCGACCCGTGCCAGTTCATCGAAAAGGCGTTCCGTGCCGAACCGGATTTCGAAGGCCCGAACGAGGGGGTAGAGAAATTTCAGTTTCGTAGCGGCGCCCCGGAGGTAACGCGAAGGAAGGAGACCGGAGTTTACGAAGCGCTCGGCGATTACGCGGTAAGGAATTAATCCGTCGATGATCGCGTCGATCGAAACTCCGAAAACTTGGCGGAGTCGAATAAGATGAAATGCCGTCGGTTCGAGTTCTCCATTTTCGAGTTTCGAAATGGTACCCTGCGAACACTCGAGGAGTTTCGAAAGTTCCGACTGGTTTAAGCCGGCGAAGAAACGGATGGCCCGAAGTCGGTCATGGATCGGAAGCGGTGGAATAGCGGACGCGGGATGATTCATCACTTCAGTTTAAGACTTCTGCACTTCGGGAGCAAGTTTTAAATATTCGTTTCGGCATTCTTCTAACTCCGGGAGAAGCTTATCTTCGCCCTTGCGGGCGTGCTGAAAGCGCACTTTATCTTCGTCGTGGGCCGCGTATCTTAAGCGCTTTGAGGCGGGGAACCCCGCCTTATCGATCAGACGGTTAAAGTGGGTGGTGAGCAGCAGGGTTTGAATTTCCAAAACCTCGACCACGCGGTTTTGTTTCTGGGCTTCGCGCGACTGCTCGATGCGACCGCGGAACTTATCGATGAAGAGAAAGGACTCAAATGGTTTTTCGAGAAGGTCGGTCACTCCCGCTTTAAACGCTTCGTTTGTCCAGGCGGCGTCCGGGTGGTTCACCATGAAAATAAACGGAATCGTGCGATTCGTTTGGCGCACGAAACGCAGGACTTCGAGGCCTTTTGCGTCCTGAAGTTTAGCGTCGCAGAGGACGAGGTCGGGTCGGACGGAGATTTCGGGGGGCGAGAGGAAGGCCTTTTTAAAATCGGCGAGAGCACCGAAAGTCTTTACTTGAAACTGATTCTCGAGGAGCTCGACTAGGAGTTCTCCGACTCCCGGGTCGGCGTCGATGATATGGACTTCGCCGGCAGGGTTGGGAGTTAGGGGGGGAGTGCCTTTTCCGGGTGGCCCTAACTTAATTTCCATTTGTGACATTCGTTTCCCCACTTAAAATATTCTCTTAAGAATAAATCAGAAGTCTGAGGTCTTCACAAGGACCGATTTTACTCACCGAACTCGGCACGGAAGCGGGGAACTCCGAGCCACTATTTCTAGTTTAGGCGAATCACGTACGGCTGACAATAGCGCCGCGAAAAGCATTTTCAAATCCGACCCAAGCTTCCCGTTCGGGCGTCGAAAGATTTTCGGATTTCAATGTTTCGTCAAGAATCTGGAGCCGACGATCAAAGTGACCGCTCAGGATCGGGGCGAGTTTTCCGTGGGCGGACGATGGGGGGAGGCCCTCGTAACTCGTCGTTAATCCAAACGCTTTTAAGAGAAAATGGGTCTGGCGGTCCGCGATCACCGCCACGTCTTTCCCGGCGAAATAGAACCCCACCATTACGTCGGCCGCGAGACGGTCATAAAAGCGCCGTACAATCACCCGAATGCGGTCCTCGCCTAATTTCCGTCCGAGACTCAGGAGTTCGGGTTTCACTACGGGTAAGTCTTTAAAGCTCATAGGGGAGGTTATCGCTTTTCGTTCAGAAAAAGGCCAAAAAAAGGCCCGCGCCTAGTGTCCGAAAAAAATCGGGAAGCGCGGGCCATTCTAGGATCTTGAGCGAGTCGTGAGACTTAGCCGAAATCGCGATCCATGACCGTTTTACGGCCATCGGTTTTCGCGCGTTCTACGGCTTCGTCGCACATCCGGCGAATTTTATCGGAGAGGACGTCGATGACGGCGGCCGAAGTGTTCATGCCGGATTTCTCGCGGATGTAGTTCTTCAGTTTCGATGCGACGACCAGGACTTCAGATTTGTTATCAGTTTCAGATTCAGACATGGATTCTCCTCGGTTAAAAAAATTATTCTACTTTAAGTAATTCGACATCGAAGATCAGCGTTGCGTTCGGTGGAATCACCGCGCCGGCGCCACGAGCGCCGTAGCCGAGGCCCGGAGGAATCGTGAGTTTACGTTTTCCGCCGACTTTCATTCCGGCCACGCCGATATCCCATCCCCGGATCACTTGGCCCTGGCCGAGTGGGAACGCGAACGGTTCGTTACGGTCGACGGACGAGTCGAACTTTTTACCATCGGTGAGCGTCCCCGTGTAGTGAACGGTCACGCGTTTTCCGGCAACGGCTTCCGCGCCGGTACCGACCTTAATATCTTCTTTTTTCAAGTCGGCGTCGTTCACTGCGGCGTTCTCCGTGGAGGTTTTAGGGGCGCTTGAGGCGTCGTCATCTTTCTTCGTACACGCTGTAAAAGCGAGGAGAGAAAGAGTGAGCGCCATCGTTAGAGACGTAATGAGCGCGGTTTTTACTGAGTGCGAAGCTGCTTTCATGATTCGGTTCTTCCTTTATCTTTTCACTTCGTTGGTGTGCCAAAAGGATGGCATCGGTGCGCTGAAAGTCCAAATGAATTCAGAGGGCTAGCCACTGTAAATACTGGTAGAATTAGGTCGGGGAAAATGGAAAACTTCGGGATAAAGAGGTGAACGAATGGGGTTTCTAGAAGCAGTACTCTACGGCTTAGTTCAAGGTGTTACGGAGTACCTGCCCGTTTCTAGCTCGGCGCATCTTATTTTACTCCCGAAGTTTCTGGGGCACGAAGATCCGGGAATCGTCTTCGATGTGTTCCTCCACCTCGGGACACTCTGCGCCACGTTGCTCTTTTTCTGGCGGGATTGGTGGAATCTCCTCCGTCCCGATCACCTCAAGGAGAATCTGGTTAAGCGCGACGGGGTTTCGCTACCGCTCCTCGTCCTCGCCACCCTTCCCGCGGTCGTGGCCGGACTTCTTTTTCACCGCCAAGCCGAAACGATTTTTCGGGGCGAAGGGGTAATCGTCATCACGCTGATCGTGGGTGGAGTCGCGCTTTACCTCGCCGATCATTTTTCGAAGCGCGCTCGGGCCATCGAATCGATTACCTGGAAGGACGCGCTCGGGATCGGACTGTGCCAGTGCATTTCGCTGATTCCCGGAATTTCTCGTTCGGGTTCCACGATGACCGGGGCTCGGTTATTCGGCCTCGAACGGGCGGCTTCCGCTCGGTTTTCATTTCTGATGTCCGCGCCGATTACGGCCGGGGCAATCGCATTCGAACTGAAGAAAAATGGCTCGCAGCTTTTCACGAGCGGAATTTCGACGCCGGTCCTTTTAGTGGCGTTCCTATCGACTTTCTTTTTCGGGATGATCTCGATCGGGTTCTTGATGAAACTTCTAAAGCGATTTGGATTTCTCAGCTTCGCGGTTTACCGGGTAGCGCTGGCGGCGGTGGTCTATTTCGTCTTTCGTCCGTACTAAGTCCGCGATCACTTCGTCCAGATCGTCCGTGATTTTAAAGAGGGGGAGAGACTCATTTCCGATTGCGCCTTCGGAGTAAACCGGGCCCCGGAGCCAGAGGTCGAGTCCTGACCAATAGGCTTTACCGATGAGGTACACGGGGCGAACCGGAATTTTTTTCGTCTGCATTAAGGTCAGGACTTCAAACAGTTCATCGAGCGTGCCGAAGCCCCCCGGGAAATAAATAAAGCCGATCGAGTAACTGATCAGCATGTATTTCCGCGTGAAGAAATACCGCATGGTTAAAACTCGGTCTAAAAACGGGTTCGCACTCTGCTCGAACGGCAGTTGGATATTACACGCTACCGACAGCGCCTTCGTTTTCTTCGCGCCTTCGTTCGCGGCTTGCATGAAGCTGGCGCCGCCGCCGGTGAGGACCGTAAATCCGGCGTTGCCCGCCCGTTCCCCGAATTCGCGGGCGATCGCGAGTCCCGGATGGGGGGGCCCGATGCGGGCGGAACCGAAGACGCTGATGACCGAGGGGAGGTAACCAAAGAAG
>JANXTV010000503.1 GCA_025352185.1 Oligoflexia bacterium | reverse complement strand
AAGGTCTTCGATAATTTTAAAGTTCTCGGCACTTTTCAGGGCTCGACCTCCGGAGACAACGATCGCCGCTTCGGTTACGTCGGGACGCGCTGACGCACCTTTCACAACTTCAATCGTCTTCGTCTTTGCTTCCGTCGGAGCGGCGGAAGAGTTAATCACTTCTCCCGACTTTCCGGCATCGGCTTTTCCTGCACCTAGGGCATTCGCTCGAACCGTAGCCATGCGGGGACCCGCGCCGACGAATTCTACTTCGGCCGTGGCCTTACCCGCGTAAACGGGGCGACGTACTTTAATTCCATTCCCATCGAAAGTGAGGGAGATGCAGTCGGAAGCAAGACCCACCTGCAGGCGACGCGCGAGGCGTGGCATGAGATCCCGACCGGTCGGAGTGTGGGACGCGAGGACGATGTCCGCAGATGCGGCCTTCACCATTTCGGTAAGAACCTGCGTATAGGCTTCCGCATTATACAGTTTCAACGCCGCGTTTTGCGCGACGTGAATTTTATTCGCGCCGTAAGTCCCCAGCTCTTTTGCCAGATCCGAAACGCCGTCGCCCAATAGGGCCACGTGGGTTTCATTACCCGCACCGGCCGAAGCGCCGATCAGTTCAAACGTCGACTTCTTTAATTTTCCGTCCCGGTGTTCCGCAACGATAAATACTTTTGCCATAACTTAAACCACCTTCGCTTCTTCGTGGAGAAGCCGTACGAGTTCCTTAGCCGCCACGGGAATATCGCCAGGAATTTTCTTACCGGCTTGTTTCGGTGGGGGAAGTTGGAAATTCTTAAATTTAATTTTCTGATCGGCGTCCGATGCATCTACATCTGCACCTTTCAGACTCTTCACTTCTTTTTTCTTCGCCTTCATGATGTTCGGGAGAGAAGCGTAGCGAGGTTCATTCATACCCTTTTGGGCCGCAATGAGGACCGGCAGCGAAGATTCGATCATCTCGAAAGCTCCGCCTTCCACTTCGCGCTTACATTTTACCGAAGTCGCACCGTATTCCACATTCAGTACGACGGTAACTGCCGGAATACCGAAATATTCGGCAATGAGTTGGGAAGTCTGCGCGGCGCCGTCGTCGATCGCCTCCTTACCGGTGAAGACGATGTCGACCTTTGCTTCTTTTTTCAGAGCGCCGGCGAGTGCCTTAGCCGCATAATTATTATCGGCGTTTTCCGGAATCTCGATATGAATTCCGTTATCGCATCCCATAGCCAGGGCGGTACGGATCGCGTCCACGACTCGAGTCGGACCTGCCGAAAGTACGGTGACGGTAGAACCCGCATTTTTCTCTTTTAGGCGGAGGGCTTCTTCGACCGCGAATTCGTCGAAGGGCGACATGATCCACTTAATTCCGGTGGTATCGATCCAGCTACTATCCGCGTTTAACTTAATCTTGGTTTCCGTGTCGGGAACCTGCTTGATGCACACATAGATGTTCATAGATTTTCCTTTAAATTCTTTCTAGTTATACGGCGATTACGCCTCGCGCCGCAAATACAAATCGTCAAGCGTGAGCAGTCGTTTTGGAAAGTTTTTACCCGCTGCCAATCGGATGGCTGCCTCCAGCGCCCCCTCCGCAAAAACCGATCTTCGTTTTGCTTCGTGGATGAGAGTCAGGCTCTCTGAATCTGACGTAAAGACAACTTCGTGCGTACCGATGATCTCTCCCTCTCGGATACTCGTGATGGGCACGTCCCTTCCGATGGCCTCCCGCAAACTTAATGCGGTGCCGCTCGGTGAGTCCTTTTTCTCCTTGTGATGAAGTTCACGGATTTTTACCGTCCAGGCGTCTAGATCCGGAAATGTCTGCCAAAGGTTCAGGGCAAATCGGCATAATTGAATTCCGAAAGAAAAATTCGATGCCTTCAGGATGGGAAACTCGGCAGCGTACGTCTCGAGCTTTAATAATTCATCGGAAGTCCAACCCGTCGATCCCACCACGAGCGGCGTCCTCACTCCCGAGGCACGAATCCGCGCACAAAGATCGAGCGCTCCCGCGGGAGATGAAAATTCGACCCAAACGGTGGGGGATCCCGTCTCATCCACGAGGGAGAGGCGGTCCCGGAAAGCCGGAGACGCCGAGGCATTCTCAATTTCCCGGCCCATTTTTCCCCTACGTCCCAGTACGGCAACTGACGTTTTCATCGGCGGTACTCTTCCGATTCGATTCGATATTCCTGGGTCGTCGTCTTTAATCGTTCGTTCGTTACCGGGCCCACCGGGACTAGCGGTAGCCGTAAGACGTTTTCACAAAGACCCAGATTCGCGAGCATCCATTTCAGAGGGCCAGGATTTGACTCAATAAAGAGGTCATTAAAGAGCGGAGAAAATTCTTTCTGAACGAGATCCGCGGTTTCGAAATCTCCACGCTTGACGCTGCGTTCGATTTCGATCATCGCGGTGGGACACACGTGACTGGAAACCGAAATCACTCCGTGTCCTCCGCCGCGAAGAAAAGAATAATAGGTCGCGTCGTCGCCCGAAAGAAGTGAGAGCGGGAGTTTCGCCACCGCGAGTGTTTTTACGAGCGCGGCAAGGTACGTGAGATCACCGCTCGCTTCTTTAATCGCGCGGATTTTAGGATGCACCGCCAGATCAATTACAGTTTCTATGGCGAGGGAAACTCCGGTTCTTCCCGGAACATTATAGAGAATGATTTCACTGTCGTCTTCGCGAGTTGCATTTGCGATCGCCAAAAAGTGTTGGCGCATGCCTTCCTGACTCGGCTTATTATAGTAGGGAACGACGATTAGGAATTTACGGTAACCAATCGATTCTGCAAGTTGGGTGAGCCACATCGACTCGCGGGTATCGTTACTCCCCGTGCCCGCGACAACTTCAACTTTCTTCCCCTTCGAAAAAATATATACAAACCGAAAGAGGGCTTCTTTTTCTTCGAGCGATAACGTCGAACCTTCGCCGGTCGTTCCACAAACAACGAAGCCACGAATTCCGAGACGAACCTGCTGCTCGAGAATCTTCCCGAGAGACGGAAAGTCGACTTCACCTTTTTTAGTAAAGGGGGTTACAAGCGCCGTATAAATTCCGTTCATCGGACGACCTCATCGCGAATTAAGTCCTCGAAGGTCTCCCGCCGACGAATTAATCGGTAACTCGAACCATCCACGAGAACTTCCGCGGGTCGCGTCCGAGAATTATACTGACTCGCCATACTCATCCCGTAGGCGCCCGTCGAAAGGAGTGCGACTAGATCGCCCTCCGCCACTCGGTCTGAAAAAGGCCGATCGCTCGCGAAGCAATCCGAACTTTCACAAACCGGGCCTACAATATCGCACTTACGTGACTTTCCTTTCCGATGGTCTTCGTTTACGGGAAGAATCTCGTGATAACTCTGGTAGAGGGCAGGCCGAATTAAATCGTTCATTCCGGCATCGATGAT
Source organism: Oligoflexia bacterium (assembly GCA_025352185.1). Classification (GTDB taxonomy): domain Bacteria; phylum Bdellovibrionota; class UBA1018; order UBA1018; family UBA1018; genus JACMQW01. Next base: position 1,879 of record JANXTV010000503.1, on the reverse strand, counting down.
AATGAAGTCCTTATTCTTCCGCGATTTTCGGAAGAGAACTCGGGAGACGAGCACCCCCGCGTTTCCGGCAATGGTTCGTCCGGGCTCGAGTAGGATTCGGTAGCGTCCCCGCACGTCCGACTTCGATCCAAAGTTTTTCTGAACGAGCGCCGTGTACTTTGCGATCGTGGGAGGCTTCTCATTTCTATAACGAACGCCCAGCCCGCCGCCAATATCGAGAAATTGGAGGGGTTTTCCGAGGGAAGATTCCACATCGGCCGCCATTTTTTTCGTCTTTAAGAAGGCGTCCGAAAACGGCGAAAGCGAAAGAATCTGGCTGCCGATGTGAATCGAAAGTCCGGCCACTTCGATTCCCGGATAAAGTTTTTGATTTCGAGCGATCTCTAAAATTTCCGCGCGCTGGAGGCCAAATTTATTTTTCTTTAGCCCGGTTGAAATATACGGGTGCGTTTTCGGGTCGACGTCGGGATTAAAGCGTAAGGCGACGCGCGTTTTCTTCCCGGCCGCACGAGACCGAGCACTCAGGAGGCGAAGTTCAGATACCGACTCGACGTTAAAGGAGTGAAGCGGATGGGCTAGACCTTCGTCCATTTCCGACGCGGACTTTCCTACTCCCGAAAAAACAATTTTCTGCGGATCGGTGCCGGCACGCAGGGCACGTTTTAATTCACCCGAAGAAACGAGATCCATTCCCGCCCCCTCTTTCGCTAGTAAACTTAATATAGAAAGATTCGGGTTTGCTTTTACGGCGAAGCAAACCAGATGGTTGAGGCCCGCTAGGCCCGTCGTAATTGCGTGAAATGGATTTTTAAAAGCTTCTTTTGAATAAACGTAGAGTGGCGTACCGAACTGAGACGCCATCTCCTCGAGCGAAAGTTCCTCTGCCGACAGAATTCCATTTCGGTATTGAAAATAAGTAAGCGGATCAGACATTAAAAGTTACGTCCCTACTGTGAAGTTTTTTTCGATTTTTTCGACGTCCGTTTTACCGGAGTGGGCGAAGGGGTAGGGGTGGGCGAGGGTGCGGCCACGACTTCCCGATTTTCACGCTCCGATGCCGCTGGATTATCCGCAACCGGCGGGAGAGGCGGTCCCTTTACGCCACACGCTGCGAATGAAAGAAGTCCGAACCCTAAAAAAATTTTCAACATCATCTTTTTCATCACAAATCGTCCTAATAACGGAGCGCCACTCCGGCCGTAATTGAATCAAGTCCGAGGTTGATTCGCAGGTACCAGTTCGGACCCGTCTGTAGAAACGCACCTACGCCGAGAGCGGGAGAGATCGTCTGTATTTGACTCAGTAATTTTTTCGTCGCGCCGATTTGGGAAGAAATATACGGATAGATCATCCCGCCGTAGGCGTAACCCGTCCAACTCTGCCCGTATTTTCGCTGGAGGCGAAGAGTACCGAGAACCGGAATCACGGTCGTCGTGACGGTCGTTCCCGTCTCCGGATCGTCGCCGGAAGCCTTATAATAGAAGAACCCCGTCTCGAGCGCGATGGAGGGAATGAGGTTCCGAGAATAAAGAAATCCGCCGCTGAATTTCGTTCCGGCAGGTGGAATTTTATCATTCGGGACGGTTCCGATCGCCATCGTGAACCAATTCGGGAAATACCGGTCGATATCATCTTCGGGTTCTTCGCTGTCCGAATTTCCCATTTCGGAACTCTCGTCGGTGTCCTCCGCGGGCGATTCGTTCTTTTCTTCAGCTGGCGGCGCGACCTCTTCCGCCGGTGGAGGGGGCGGTGTTTCGCTCTTCAGTTCTTCCGTCGCGGTTTCCGCGGGAGGGGCCGCAGGAAGCTCCTCGGCGGGAGGCGGAGGTGTGTCGGAAGGAGGTACCCCTTCCGGCAGTGGCGCTTCGGTCGGCGCGGGTGG
>JANXTV010000485.1 GCA_025352185.1 Oligoflexia bacterium | reverse complement strand
CTCTCGTTTCGACGGGTAAACGTTACGGAACTCCGCTCGAAATCGTCGCCTCAGTCGACTCGGCGAACAATAAACAGAAGCTCCACCTCGTCGCGGCGATTCACCGTTATTTCGGGGAAAACCTGCGGGGAAAAACTTTTGGTTTCTGGGGTTTAGCTTTTAAGCCGAATACCGACGATCTCCGGGAAGCACCGGCCGTTGAAATGATTCGAGCCCTAATCCACGCGGGCGCTACCGTACGGGCATTTGATCCGGTCGCGATGGAGCGGGCAAAAGAAGAACTGGTCGACTTTCCGAAAGGCTCATTCGAGTACGCGAAGAGCGCCTACGAAGCGGTCGATGGCACCGACGCCCTGGTGCTCGCAACTGAATGGAACGAGTTTCGTCATCCGGATTGGACGCGGATTAAACTCGGGATGCGGAAACCCGTTATTTTCGACGGTCGGAATCTCTTCGATGCTAAAAAGCTCGTCGAAATGGGCTTCGATTATTTCGGAATTGGACGGGGAAAATACCGCGTACCGAATGCGACTTAGCCGCGCCCGCGCGACACTTCCGCGTGGTCATATGCATCGATTAATCAGAAAGCCCGCGTTCACAGCGCACGTACGTCCGGTCTCGGAGTAAACTCTGGTACCACGCTTCGGCGTCTGGCTTCGGTTTACGGAATGCGTGCCAGAGATGAAACTGAACGGCGTAACTCTTTCGACCCGTGATCGTCGCGCCGGCATTTCGCGCGCGTACGAAGAGATCACCATCTTCGCCCCAGTAATGTTCGAGGGCTTCGTTAAAACCGTTCAGTTCGGTGAGGAGTTTCCGTTCGATTGAAAAGTTCGATCCGAGTAAATCGGGCACCCGGTCCATTCCGAGAAGCCGGGCGATCGGCTCCGGAGCCACGCGTATTCCGCGGTTTACGTTGGGAGTTTCGTGGAAGAGCCAGCCATTTAAGCAGAGTTTTCCGTAAAAATAGGGTGAAAAGAGCCGTTCGGGAGTCCGTCTGACCCATTCCGAGATGGAGGCGGCGAGATCCACCCGGCGGCCCATAAAAAGCCCGCGGGGCTTTCGCATCCGGTAGTGATCAGCGAGAAATTCGGGATGAAGAATGAGATCGGAGTCGGTAAAGACAATGAGCTCGGAGCGAACCCGTCGGAGCGCGAGGTTTAGAATCTTCGTCTTCCGGTATCCGAGATCTTCGTGCCAAACGTGGACGAGTTTTTCCCCGAGAATTTTACGATGACGATCGATCACGGCTTTCGTTTCGGGGCCGCTTCCATCGTCGGCGATTATCACTTCGAAGTCGGAAAAGCTCTGTCCGGCTACGGTGCGTAGGTAGAGGTCGAGATCGATCGGCTGGTTATAGGTCGTCGCGACGAGCGAAACCTCCGGAGTAGGATTCGTCACGGCCCCCTCCGAATACGGTAACTTCGGTATTCAAAAAGTCGCACGCCGGTCGCGCGCTCGAAAAGATCGAGCAGCACTTTTTTTCCGTCTTTCCATGACCATTCGAAAGGCGAATGGGCAAGGTCCCAGTTCCATTTTTTTTGAGCGATTCGTTCTCCCATCACCTGGGGGTGATTCCCGCGAAATCGAAAAAGTCCCCAGATCCGTTTATAGCGGTAGTTATCTCCGGTGGCCGGAAGGGACGCGTCGGTCGACCCATCCTTCGGCTGGGTGCCGTGGTAGAGCGTATCCATGAAGAAAGTTTTTTCTTTCATCACTTCGGGGGGGCGAACCCATCCGTAATGATAAATTCGAGCGTCGATTAATTCGACCTTCGGTTTCTCTCCGCTCGGAAGGCGAAAACTCTGGGCGTCTCCGATACTCCGCGCACCGGAGGCGCGTCGAATGATTCGTACTTCCCGGCGATAAGCGCCGCGCCCGAGACGGATGACATCGAATGAACCGTAGAAATGAATGTAGTGGAAAAGGAGCCCGTCGATTTCTGGGCGGTTTTCGAGGCGTTCCATTTGTCGGCGAATTTCTGGACGATCTTCTTCGTGTAGGATTTCGTCCGCCTGGAGGTAGACGCACCAGTCCCCAGTGCACCGGTCGAGCGCCAGGTTCGTTTGTTCGGCGAGGATTTGCCCGCCCTTTCGCTTCTCGGGATCGTCGAGCGGCCAGTGACTTTCGAATAGGACGACCTTGCCCTTCCCTTCGGTCTCGGCAAATCTTTTTAATGTTTCGAGCGTGGCGTCTTCACCGATTCCGACGTTAATGACGAGTTCGTCGACGAGGGGAAGCAGCGAACGCAGAGACTCGACATAAGGATAGTCGAATTTCGTCCCGTGGCGTACGAGGGTGAAACCAGACACCTTCATCGTTATCCCCGCCGGTCCTTTTCCGTTTGGTACTGCCACATTTTTACGTGACGTACGGATCTCGAAACGCCTTCGAGGACGGATATGGCGACCCCGTGAATTCCGTCGCGGTAAGATTTATAATAGAAGTAATTTTTAAAGAACATCGCCGGTCCTGCGAAAATAATATGGAACCAGTTCGTTCGTTTTCCGTCGGAAACCCGGTTCCTTGCTTCAATCGAAGTGTATTTATTCATCTTCGCTAGAAACTTCTCGGGATAGAATTCCGGATCGTGAAGCAGAGGTTCGTGAATTCGCTGCGCTTCGCCGGGAAATTTTGCGTATTCGTGAATTTCATTTACGAAGCGTACCCCGGTCTTTTTAAAGAGCCGGTCCTGATAGCTCGGATTCCAGACCCCGTAGTGGATCGGTTTTCCCAGAAAATATTCTTGTCTCCGAATCTTCCAGTAGGGATGCGGATCGGCTTCGAGGAGTAAATTCGCTATCCGGTTTCGGAGTTCTTCGGTGCATTCCTCGTCGGCGTCCAGACAGAGGACCCATTCGTGAGTAGCCTGATCGAGGGCATAGTTCCGCTGGTTCTTAAATCCATCCCAGGGGCGATCAAACCATTTAACGTGGCCCGCCCACGGGGCATCGGCGTTGAATACGATGGCCCGCGTCCGGTCGTGGCTGCCGCCATCGACGACCACTATTTCGTCGCACCACGCGATCGACTTTAGACACCTCGCGAGTACCGCTTCTTCGTTTAAGACGATCAGGACTGCCGTGAGTTTACGACGGTCACTCATGTGCGGAGACTAAGGGGAGTCGGCATTTTTTCGGCCATCCGTTCAATCGTACGGAAGACTTCGTCTTCAGATATTTGCTTCATGCAGCGGTGTTCTTCTTTAATGCAGTCATGAAGTCCGCACCAAGGTCGAAACCCCGGAAGCTGATCCTTACGGCACGGGAGGCCTTCGATAAAATGATACGGGTGTTGATCCACCGAATAGGGGTGCCACTCGAAGGGATCTTCGGGGCCAAAAAGAGTAACGGTGGGGGTTCCGACCGAAACGGCGAGGTGCTTGGGTCCCGAATCGTTTCCAAGATAGAGCGAAAGATTTCGGAGCATAGATGCGAGGAGGCGAAGGGGGACTTCGACTTCGGCGAGGATCCGGGCTCGAACTGCCTTTCGCGCCGACGGATCGGCATACCATTCGACAAGTTTTCGATCGACGGCGTCGAAGAACGCGCGGGAGTAAGCCTCCTCGCTTCGGGAGTGAAAAAGAATGACGGATCCGCGGTACTGGTCACACCAGCGAATCGCCATTGAAGCAAATCGATCGAGCGGCCAAACTTTTGTATTTCGACTCGCCCCGATTCCGAGCCCGAGGAGGGGACCGTAGAGACCCATCTTTTCGATGCGGTGATGGGCCCGCATGACTTCCTGATTATCGAGAAAAATTTTCGGCAGAGATCCGGCCGGAATCTGGAGACCGAGGGCACGGATCGTGTCCATGTCGCGTTCGATGACCGGCTTTACGACACCCTTCCCGGTGATTTCGACGGTGGAATACCGATTCCGGTCTTTATGGCCGTGGAAGTGGATGGAGCGTACCTTCGCACCGAGGGCGTAGGCGAGCGTGGAGCTCGAGGGGGAGGCGTGGAAATTCACCACGCAGTCGTATTTTTGTTTTCTCAGGCTCATCGCCAGGCGCGCGATCGCTTTCGCGCGGGACGCCGGACCGGAGTGCCGGACGTAGCTGATAATGTGGTCCACGGCCGGATGGTGCTCCAGTAAGGGCGCCCAGGCTTCGGTCACCACGACGTGGATTTCGGCATCCGGGTACGCTTTCCGTAGCTCGAGGAGGGGTGCCGTCATCAGGATGGTGTCCCCGAGGGCCCTGAGTTTTATGGCGAGAATTTTGCGGGGAGCGACCATGGTGAGTACGAAAATCTTCTCACGAACCTCCTAAAAGAAAAACCCCCGATCCCGCGAGGGACCAGGGGTCTCTTTTTCCGAAGATTCGGAAAATAATTACTTAGCGGCTGGAGCTGGAGCTTCAGCAGGCTTTGCGGCTTCAGCTGGGGCTGGAGCTGCTTCGGCTTTCGCAGTTTCTTTTTTGTCGTGGTGTTTCTTCATTTTCTTAGCAGAAGGAGCTTTTGCTTTCATTTCGCCTTCAGCGAAAGCAGAAACAGCGAGAAGGGAAGCGAGAACGATAATGATGTTTTTCATGAGAATCTCCTTAGTCCGTGAGGACTGAGTTAAGTTAAAGACCCGGTTTTAGGTCTTGTTCTAACGTTACTCCTCGTATCGGTCGTCGGCAATAAAAATCAATTATTTCAATGAGTTGCGGCGTTTTGCGGCACTTTTTCCAGAAGTGATGCATCCTGCAACAGACCATTATTTTGACAGTCTTCGACGAAGTTCCCGATCCGTAACCCGAATTCTAATCGCCGAACTTAGAGTCGAAAGAGTAGATGTGTTTTACATCGATATGCTGGAATCGGAGATGACGCAGTTTCATCGCGGAAAGTTGGAGGATGAGCTTCGTTTGGCGCCCTTTATCCTGGTACCGAACCTTCTTGATCTCACCCAGTATGAAGGACTCCATCTCAATGGGATGAAAACAAAACCCCTTCGAGAACTCGTACTGCCCTTTAAAAGGGACGAGTCTCGCCTCGAAGAGATCGCCGCGAGCGAACCCCTGATGAATATCGGTCTCGACGACGATGTAACTTTTCTTCGAAAATAAATCTTCGACTTTTAAGCCGCCGCCGAACCAGGCCCGACCCCGGAGTCGGAAGATCGAATGCACCGTCGTGCAGAAGTCGCGGTAAATCGTCAGATCTTCCGTACCGAAGTTTTCCTTATTCTTTCGGAAAAAAAGTTTAATCGGCGATAGATCGACGCCGGGAAGATCGCGCTCGAAAATATACCAATCCATGAAGATCGACATTCGTTGCTCATATTCGGGGTCATCTTCGTAGACGATTCCTGCTTTATCGAAGAACTCCTGTTTCGCAGCGTAGACTTCGCGGTAGTACTCACCAGTCGTAAACTCTTCGACGACGGGGTCGAGGAATTTCATTACCTGGGAAGGAATATGGGCGGCTTTGGAAGCACTCATCGTTTTCCGTCCATGAGCGATATGAATCGCTCGAAAAGGACGCGGGAGTCATGAGGTCCCGGGCAGGATTCGGGGTGGTACTGCACCGAAAATGCGTTCCCGCCCTTTACCCGTACGCCTTCAACCGTCTTATCGTTTAAGTTAATGTGCGTGACTTCGAGATCGGCCGGTAAGGTCTTATCGTCGACCGAATAACCGTGATTCTGCGAACTGATTTCGACCCGTCCGGTTTCGATCTCGAGGACCGGCTGATTTCCACCCCGGTGTCCGAACTTCATTTTATAAGTCTTAGCACCCTTTGCGAGTGAGAGGATCTGGTGACCCATACAAACTCCGAACACCGGTACCTTACCGAGAACTTTTCGGAGGGCTTCGGCCGCGTACGGAGCCGCCGCCGGATCACCGGGTCCGTTCGAAAGGAAAATTCCGTCGGGTTTACGCGCGAGGATTTCCTCCGCAGTCGATTTCGCCGGAACAACGGTGACGTCGCACCCTAAGGCGTGGAGTGAACGGAGCAGATTCCACTTCACTCCGTAATCGACCGCAACGACGTGGTGACGCTTCTTCACCGCCCCCGGCGCCGGTATGTCGAAACTCGGAACGTCTTGGATTCCCAGTTTTAAGATCTTCTGGTCCGAGGCCTTCGGGTGGGGCCACGTGTAGGCTTCTTTCGTGGAAACTTCCCCGATGAGATCCCGGCCTTCAAACTGCGGGAGAGTCGCGAGGAGTTCTTTTGCTTTCGCGCGTTCGGAAGTGGGAAGGATCACGCCGCGGACAACGCCGAGCGAACGTAGGTGACGGGTGAGCGAGCGGGTGTCGATCCCGTACATCCCCGGAATCCCCGCATCTTTTAAATATTTATCGAGGAGCTCGACGGAGCGAAAATTCGAAGGCGCTTCCGAAATTTCGTGGACGATAAACCCGGCGCACCACGGATGGGCGCTCTCGGGGTCATCGCGGTTTACGCCCGTATTCCCGATGTGGGGAACCGTCATGCAGATGATCTGGCCATAGTAGGAAGGGTCCGTCAGAATTTCCTGGTAACCGGTCAACGAGGTATTGAAAACGACTTCGCCGTACCCGCGGTCGCGCGCAATGCCGCCCGCTTTCTGAGCCGCGAGAATCGAGCTCGCACCCGCGGGTGCTCCGAAAAGAAAACCATCGAAGGCAAGTCCTTCGGGGTGGGCTCGGTCCTCGAGGACGAGGACGCCGGGTACCGGATTTTCGAGGAGTTTCGATGCGCTCATAAGATTCATTCTTTACTCTATTTTAAAGAAATGTCGGAAAATTTTACGACCCCTTCAACGAGGGTCAGCAGGACTTTTCCGGCCAGTTTTGACCCTAAAAAGGGAGAGTTTTGGGATTTCGAACAGTTACTCTCCGGGGTGAAAGTCCACTCTCGCTTCGGATCGAGTAGGGTTACGTCGGCGGACGCGCCCACCCGCAAGGTGCCGTACGGAATTTTAAGGAGTTTCGCGGGGGCGACGGTGAGCGACTCGACCCATCGATCTAGGCTGACGATCCCGTCCGCGACGAGTTTAAAGGTGACGGGAACCGCCGTCTGGAGTCCGATGATTCCGTTACTGGCTTCCGAGAATTCTACGGCTTTATCTATCACGCCGTGAGGAGCGTGGTCGGTGGCGATTGCGTCGATGAGCCCGGTTTTCACGCCGTCCTGAAGGGCCTCGACGTCCTTTTCGGTCCGTAACGGTGGCGACATTTTATACGACGTATCGTAGGACCGTACGCAGTCTTCGGTCAGGGTAAGGTGGTGGGGACTCGCTTCGGCGGTCACCGGGAGGCCGTCGTGTTTCGCCCGACGAATATGTTCGAGTCCGATCGCGCTCGAAATATGCTGAATATGGACGGGGCATTTCGTGAGGCGGGCGAGTGCGATTTCTCGCGCGATCATGATTTCCTCTGCCGCCGCCGGAATTCCCCGAAGCCCGAGTTCGTTCGACAGCGCGCTTTCATTCATCACGCCTTTCCCGACGAGATTCGCATCCTCCGCGTGGGAGATAATCGGAATTCCGAAAGCCTTTGCGTAGTCCATCGCTTTACGCATGAGGTACGAATTCATGACGGGCATTCCGTCGTCGCTGATTGCGAGCGCACCTTCGCGTACCATACCCCCGATTTCGGCGAGTTCTTCGCCTTTCAGTCCGCGAGTTACGGCGCCGACTATGTGGACTCGGCATGCGGCGACGGCTTTTGCTTTTTCTCGGATGTAAGCGGTGACGTAGGGAGTGTCGTTCACGGGCAGCGTATTCGCCATGCAGGCGATGCTTGAAAACCCGCCGGCGGCGGCGGCGAGCGTCCCCGTTTCGATCGATTCTTTATATTCAAGTCCGGGCTCTCGGAGGTGAACGTGGAGATCGATCAGTCCGGGCATGGCGATCATGCCCTTCGCTTCGATCACGCGCATTCCAGGTTTCACGGGAATCGCGCCGGGCTTCTCGATCGCGCGAATTTTTCCGTCTTCGATCCAAAGGTCGCCCTCTTGATTCATGCGACTTGCGGGATCGACGATGCGGGCATTCTTTATCAGGAGAGATTCACTTTTCATTTTAAGCTCCCTGCATCCATTTCTCGAGGCTTGGTCGATCGATCACGGTTGCGAGGACCGCCATTCGAATGAGTACTCCGTTAAAAACTTGGTCGAGAATCACGGAGCGAGGTCCGTCGGCAACTTCGGTATCCAGCTCCACTCCCCGATTTACCGGGCCCGGGTGAAGAATAATACATCCCGGTTTTAAGAGTTTCGCCCGTTCGCGGGAGAGGCCCCAGAAGGCGGAATATTCCTGCAGGCTCGGGAGCTGCATTCGGTTTTGGCGTTCGAGTTGAATCCGCAGCGCCATCACGACGTCGGCGTCACCCAGAAGTTCTTCCGGCCGGTAAGCATAATCCACCCCGAGCGTCTCGGGTACGGGTGGCAGCAGGGTTGGCGGTGCACACACGGCAACCGAAGCTCCCATCTTCCGGAGGAGGTGAATGTTCGAGCGCGCGACCCGCGAATGGGCGATATCGCCCAGGATTACGACGCGTTTTCCCGCAACCGTTCCGAGTTTTTCTTCCATCGTATAGAGATCAAGTAGCCCTTGGGTCGGGTGCTCGTGAAATCCGTCTCCAGCGTTTACGACGGGGACGGAAACGTTCTTCGCGAGAAACTGGGGGGATCCGGCCGAAGAGTGGCGGACGACGATAGCATGGGGTCCCATCGCTTCGATATTTTTCGCGGTATCAATCAGCGTCTCGCCCTTCGTAACCGAAGAAGTCGACGAGGCGAAGTTCAGGGCGCTCGCGCCCAGTTTCCGGATGGCGACCTCGAAGCTCAGTTTTGTGCGCGTCGAATTCTCGAAAAAGAGATTCACGATCGTCTTTCCCGAAAGGATCGGGATCGTAACGGTTTTTCCCTCTTCCTTTTCCCTTCGGAGGACCGGGGCCATTTTTTTAGCGGCATCGAGGAGGAAGCGAATTTCGGTCGGGCTAAGATCGGCGGCGGCTAAAAGGTGCTTCATCTAATCTCCCTCAGTGAATGGGTTTAAAGACGCGGTCGAGTCGAATGCGTGAGAACCAGTCGGCTCCCGTACCGGTCGAACCCGGGGGTTGAATGGATATCCAAATAAAGAGGGCCCGACCGCGTACGAGGGAAAGCGGCGAGAGTCCCGCAACTTTGAGTCGGCGACCTTCGGTCGGAGAGGAGCGTAAATCTCCCACGACGTAAATCTGGCCCTCCGGTACCGTGACTTCCGTTTCGGTAACTAGTACGGGTGGTTCGAAACAGACTTCGTATGTTTTAGCATTCGGGAGGGTTTCCTTCGTGCAGAGGTCACCACTCGCCGATGGCGCGGTGATCGACTTTCCATTCAGCAGAATCGAGTTTCGGAGGAGTTGGACGCGGTCTCCGGCGAGCCCGACGACCCGTTTAATGTATTCTCGACCGGGTTCGTCCGGAAACTCGAGTACGATCACATCCCCGTAAGCCGGGCTTTTCGGATTCATTCGATTTGCAGAACCGGGTAGGCGAAATCCGTACGAAAATTTAGAGACGAAAAGCGTATCGCCGGCTTCGACCGCGGGTTGCATAGCCCGGGAGGGCATGCGGTAAGCTTCGAGGATGAAAA
>JANXTV010000447.1 GCA_025352185.1 Oligoflexia bacterium | reverse complement strand
GCCTGCTGAACGCCTTCCCCGGAAACGTCCCGGGTAATCGACGGGTTCTCTCCCTTACGCGAGATCTTATCGACTTCATCGACGTAGATAATGCCCTTCTGAGCGCGCTCCACGTTATTATCGCAAGACTGGAGGAGATTTAGGATGATGTTTTCGACGTCTTCGCCGACGTACCCGGCTTCAGTCAGCGTCGTCGCATCGGCCATCGCAAACGGGACGTTCAGAAGTTTCGCGAGAGTCTGCGCGAGAAGTGTTTTCCCCGTTCCGGTCGGACCGATCACGAGAATATTTGATTTCGTGAGTTCGACGCCGCCGTCTTTAGGCTTCTTATCGTTTTGGTGCTGAATCCGCTTATAATGGTTATAAACGGCTACGGAAAAGACGCGTTTCGCGCGTTCCTGCCCAATGATGTATTCATCCAGGTGGGCTTTAATTTCGGCCGGCTTCGGGAGGCGGTCCGTAGGCTTCGAGGTTTGATCCTTCTGGCCTTCTTCCGCGATAATATCGTTACAGAGTTCGATACACTCATCGCAGATGTAAACCGTGGGTCCCGCGATTAACTTCTTCACTTCCCGCTGATTCTTTCCGCAGAAAGAGCAGCAAAGATTCCCAAAGCCATCACCGTATTTTTTTGTATCCATCTTTTTTCTAACCCCTGCGCTTCAGTTACTTCTTATTCTTCGTGACGACTTTATCGATCAGGCCCAGCTCGATTGCTTCTTCGGCCGATAGGTAATTATCCCGGTCCGTCGCCTTCTCAATCACTGCCATCGGCTTCCCCGTGTGATGGGAAAGCATTTCGTTCAGACGCTTCTTCAAATAAAGAATTTCTTTCGCTTGGATCTCAATGTCCGAAGCTTGGCCGCGTGCACCGCCGAGAGGCTGGTGGATCATGATCCGGGCGTTCGGGAGCGCGTAACGATTCTTCGGTGCGCCGGATGCGAGTAGGAATGCGCCCATGCTCGCTGCGAGTCCCGTGCAGTAGGTGTACACGTCGGGCTTTACGTACTGAATGACGTCGTAGATTCCGAGACCGGCATATACCGAACCGCCGGGAGAATTAATGTAGAAGTGCACTGGCTTATCCGGATCCGAACTCTCTAAGAAGAAGAGCTGCGCAATCAGTAAGTTCGCAACGACATCGTTCACTTCCGTACCCAGGAAAACGATACGGTCGAGTAACAGGCGCGAATAAATATCGTATTGGCGCTCTCCCCGAGGAGTTTGTTCAATAACGACTGGATTCGGAATGTAGGAAGTGATCGCCGTGTTCGCAATCGAGCTCGTGAAACCTACGGTTTCTGGCTGAATCAGGTGATCGGGAATGAAGTTGTTCGCGTTGCGGATAAGCATGGTGCATGAACCTTTTCGATAAAGAGCGGGTGGGACGAAGGAGTAACCTCTTTGAGTCTAACCCCTTGTCGGCATTTCGCGTGACGTCACAGGAGAAAAAAACGCTCAAAAAAGCGCGAAACTCCGTTATTTAGGAGATTCCGAGCGTCAAGTATCGAGCGTCAATTCTCTGACGATCGATGAGCTCCCTTTAATGCGAAAGATCAGTCGGTACAGACATGGAATCGAGGAGATCCAAGTCGGACATTTCTTGGGCCATGAGCTCGCGGTTCATCTCTTCGAGATATACGAGCATCGACGCCCGCAACTCTTCGAGCGTGAGCTGTTCGGGGGTATGGCCAGACTTCTTCACGATCTGAGTCAGCTCAGTGTGAACCCAGTCCACGGGCAGTCCCGTTAAGCTCGCTACTTCCGTGAGAAGTTCCGAACCTTGCTCGGAGTTCACCACCTCGGAAATGCTCTCGCATCCCGCCGCTGTTTTTACTTCTACTTCCGGAGCCAGTTTCGATCCAATTTTGGAGACGTCCATATCCCCCCCCATCTACTGCCTCAAGTATAGAAACGGCTTTTTTCCCACGGCAAGCCTTTCTTTTCATTCCGGCGTAAAATCGGACGCATGCCGGGCTTCCATCCAAGAAAGGTAGCCGATCGCCACCAGGATCAAGCAGGCGCCGAGAGCCCGAATCGCCGTCAATCTTTCTCCCAGGATCAAATAGCCGATCCAGGCGCCGAAAATGGGCTGAATAAAGAGGGTAATGGCCATCGCCGGTACCGAAACGGTCCGGGCAATCAGGGCCCAGATGAGATAGGTCAACGTCGAACCCATCGGGCCTAGCCAGAGAACCGCGCCCCAACTTTTCAAATCCATGAGCCTTAAATCGGGGGTTTTCCCGAGAAACACTACGATTGCCGAAAGGGTACACCCGCCGATCAGCAACGCCGTTCCGAGCACCGCGATCGGCGGATGGAGTTGCACAAGTTTTCGGCTAAAGACGGAAAATGTACCCTCCCCCACCTGAGCAAAAAGGAGGAAAACCATTCCCAGGGTAAAGTAAGCGCCCGGATCGACGTTCACAACACCCGTGAAAATACCGAGTCCCACGAGGGCGAGGCCCATCGAAATCATGTGGTATCGATTCATCCGCTCACCCAGAATCATTCGCGCCATCAGGACCGTTAAGAGGGGTTCGGTCGCGAGGAGAATTGAATTATCGAGCGCCTGGGCCGTTTCGAGTCCGACGAACTGGAAGATGGGGGATAAAACAAATGGACCGAGACC
>JANXTV010000542.1 GCA_025352185.1 Oligoflexia bacterium | reverse complement strand
CTTCGGGGGTGAATAACTCCGCTTGGACGACGTCCACTCCGAGGGACCGCTTCCGTACGAACTGAGCCTGGCGGATGCGAAAAACTTCTTCGGCGTGGGTATGGAACTGCGCTCGAAAAATGCCTTCGTTTTCTTTCGCCTTCGGAGCGAGCCCGGTCGTGCTCCCGCGGAGGGACATGAACTCGCGAAGATTCGCGTAATTCTCAAGGTCGCCACGGAAGGCGAGTTCGGCCGGGTTCGATCGATCGCCATTCTGACCTTTAAACGGTGAGAGCTGCGAACCCGAAGCCGGGCGGTAGTACTTCCAGAAACTTCCGGTGAAAACGAGCTGGAGCGATTCGAGGAGTTCGGGCTTCGTCCGCCCCATTTCGCCTAAGACCCCGTCGAGTTTCGTCAGAAACGTCTGATACCGGTTCACGAGCTCTTTCGCGTGGAGTGAAGGCAGTGCGAAAATTCGGGGCGGGAGGGCCACGATCGCGGGCTGCTCATCCCGGTTCCGAGCTTGAAGTTCAATATTTTTAGCCAGATCCTTCGGGATTCCTGCGTAGAGCGCATGGGAACCCACTTCGGGCGATACCAGAAGGGTGGCACTCATTCGCCGGTCGGCGAGCGCCTGGAGAAACTTCGCTAAACTGTGCGAAATATCGTTCTCCGCGCTTTGCCACGGGACAAAACTCGCAACGTGCGTAACGCCGAGACGCAGGAGTTCATTCAACTTCGCGGTGAGTCGCGCGGGCTTCAATTCCCAATAGTTGACTCGAATCTGCAGGGGATAAATCGCTGTTTTCCCAGGGGCAGCCATGATGCTAAGAATGATTTCACAGCCCAATGAAGAAAGTAAAGGAGTCGTCTATTTATGTGGTTCTTTTCTGACGAACAAAAAATGCTTCAGGATACCGTGCGTCAGTTTGCGCACGATGAACTCGCTCCGAAAATCGAAAAACTCGACCACGAAGAGGGCTTTAATCGCGAATCCTTCCTAAAAATGGGCGAGCTCGGATTGCTTGGAATTACCGTAAGCGAAGAAGACGGTGGTGCGGGCCTCGGTGCGGTCGAAGCCACGATCGCGATGGAAGAAATGGGCGCGGTCGATGCGTCGACGACCCTCTCCTACCTCGCGCACGCAATTCTCTGCGTGAACCAAATCGGTGCGAACGGATCCGCCGAACAAAAGAAAAAATTTCTTCCCGACCTCATCTCCGGAAAAAAGATGGGCGGTATGGGAATGAGCGAACCGGGTGCCGGTTCCGATATGCTCTCGATGACCACGAAAGCCGCGAAATCGGGCGACGGATACGTCTTAACCGGAACGAAAACCTGGATCACGAACGGACCGAATGGCGATACGTTTTACGTTTACGCAAAAACGGGCGAAACGAAAAAAGACGTTTCGACTTTCATCATTGAACGCGGAATGGCGGGATTTTCGACGGGGAAAAAATTCTCGAAGATGGGAATGCGCGCGAGCCCGACGGGCGAACTCGTATTCGACGGAATAAAAATTCCCGCGAGCCTACGCGTCGGTGACGAAGGGGGTTCGGTAAAGCGGATGATGCAGAACCTCGACCTCGAACGCGTGACGATCTCCGGAATCTCTCTCGGAATTGCCCGCGGGGCGATCGACGTCGCGACCCAGTATGCGAAAGACCGAAAGCAATTCGGAAAACCGATCGGGTCGTTCCAGATGATTCAGGAACGACTGACCGAAGCCTCGGCATGGTATGAAGCCTGCCGACATATCACTTATAATACGGCGAAGATGATCGACCTGGGACTCCTCGTCGGTAAAGAAGCCTCGGTTCTCTCGGCGAAGGCAAAACTCCAGGCGGCCCAGATGGCGACCCAAGTGGCGCTCGACGCGATCCAAATTCTCGGCGGTTACGGATATACCCGGGAATTCCCGGTCGAACGAATGATGCGCGACGCGAAGCTGATGGAAATCGGCGCCGGCACGAACGAAGTCATGCGCATGATCATCGCCCGGCAGATGCTCGGGGAGATCGCGGCGTTATGAGTTTTGATCATTCGTTTCGCGACTCTGAAATTCAGTCCGAACTTCGCGCACTCGCTCGGAAGTTCGCCGAG
>JANXTV010000332.1 GCA_025352185.1 Oligoflexia bacterium | reverse complement strand
CCTGGTGCGAGTGCTGGTCACGCTCGCGCTTCTATCGTCCAGTGGCTTCGCCACCTCCGGCGCGTTAGCCACCGCGGGCGCGTTAGCCGAATCCATTACTCTACCGGATGAAGTTTTAAATCCGGAGGCGGCTTTACGCTCCGCCGATCGTTATCTCGTCGCGCCGGCACCCGGATGTTTCGCGCCGGGGAAGAAGGCGGCGCCTCCCGTCGCACTCGACGATCCGAAAACCGCGACGTGTAGCATTCCTAAAAATAAAGGATTCCCGAAGCTCAGCGGGGGAGTCTCCGAAAACTATTACTGCGCGCAGTACGTCGCGCCCGATTGTCGGCTGGGACCCCTCGGAGAAACGGTGCGCACCTATTTCGAATCGAGCGGACTCGCTTCCGCGCTCGAAGAAAAAGTGCCCGAGGATATCCCGGGGTATTGCCCGAATTATTCGAGTTTCGACCACGAGACGCGGGAACGATTTTGGGTTTGGATCCTCATGTCGCTCGCGTACGAAGAGGGCGGCTGCGGAGAGCCGAGCGTGGTCCAAGCCGTGCGCGACTATTACCGAAAAAACCTGAACGGCCCGCATCCTTCGCCCGCGAAAGCAGACAGCGCTTACGCGCTCGCTTGGGAAAAAACGGATCGCGACTCGCGACCGGAAGTTTGCCGGGATTCCCGGATTTCTGCCGATAAAGTCTTACTGAATGAACCTACACTCCCCGGCTCCACGGGGTGTACGCCGTCACCCACATGCCTCGGAGCTTCGAAACTGGGCGGTATTCACGCGTCGTCCCGATGTGCGATGGCGATCATGGCCGCCCAGATTAAGAAGACGGGGCGACTCCAGTTCTCGAAAAATAACTACTGGGAGAAATTAAAGAGCCCGGAGAGTTCCCTCATGAAGCGAATTAGTAATTTCTCGCCGTGCTCCGGAGACTATAGTCCGGGTAAAAACGACTTCACCGAAGAAGCTTTCTGATCGAAAGCCGCTTCGGTGAAGATTATTGTTCTTTCGTTTGGCGCTTCTGGTAGTCGCGAATCAGTTGTTTAGAGTTCTGAAGTCCATCGCACTGGACGTGAATATTATATTCCTTACCGTCAAGCTGGAACTCGACGTTTCCGTTCTGGTCAGTTTCGCGGAAAACGTCGGTTGAGATTTTAAGGGATTTATCCGCCGACATCAGCTCGGAATTACTTCCAAAGCCGGTTACATTTTCGCTGACTTTTGTTTCTTCGACGAGCGTCTCGCGGTCCTTCGGGAGAACCATATTATCGTTCGCGCGTTGGACGGTCACGAATTTCAGGTCCTTCAGGACGAGAAAATAAACTCGGTCGTCGGTTTTACCTTTATAGGCAAAGCGCCATCCATAACAGTCGAGGGTCGAGGCGCTGGCGGAGAGCGAGACGAGGGATGCGAGGACGAGGATTATTTTTTTCATGGGAGCTCCTAGTTTATGGTGGGAGAAGGAATTTTCATTATTTTGAATCGAGGATCGCCCGGTACCGGACCGGGCCGGGGGTGGAACCTTTCTGTTCGCCGCCGTTGGCGAGTTCGTAGTAAAGATTCAGACGGTCGGGAAACGGCACGGGCATCGAATCGCTGAACCCCCAGGCGCGGTCACGTGTGAGGTAACGATCGCCGCCCCAAACATCCTTCGGCTGGGTAACGAAAATCTCGTTGAATTCGGATTCAGACTTCAGTTCGCGGATCTCGGCCATCGACGGAACGAGGAATACGGCGTCCCCGAGCTGCGCTTTACAAACCTTCGTCAGAGCTTTCGCCATAGTCTTCGCGTGCGAAAGATTTACGCTCCCATGATTGAGGGGGTCGTTAATTCCGGGCCAAACTTTATTCAGGAGGCGTTCCCCCGCGGTCGCGGTATAAGATCCAGCGAGGTTATCTTTCGTCCAGTACGTCGTTTTTCCAGCCTGGGAGATTTTTACGAGTTCCGGACAGTGCTCGAGTGCAGCGTGGGCAGAAAGGGACGCGAGAATAGCGATGGCAATGGCGATATTTTTCATCGAATCCACTTAAGCGAGTTCCGTGCCGAGCCTCCTTCGTCGGGAGTGGCGTAAAAGCGAGCGAGCGGGCGCGCGGGTGCCTAGAGCTTAGACAGGTGTCTATTTCGTACGGAGGTTAAGGGGCGTCCTTAATTATAGTCCGTCTCGTTAAAGAGGTTCTTCCCGTTTTTCGCGTCGATCACTTTACATGAAGTATAGACCGGGCCCTTCGTCGGGTAGACGAGCCAGTCGGAATCGAGGCGGGCCCGAAATACGTCGAAAGAACTCTCGGTCTCGCCTTCGGCGGCGATCGCTATTTTTCTTCCGCCCGTGAGATTCGCGAGGAAGTAGAATTTATGGTGGAGGTCGGTATCGAAGGCTTCGATACCGATCGACTGATCTTTCAGGAGTACGGCAGGTTCTTTATTCGTGTAACGAGTGTAGTAAGCGACGTCTCCCGTGACTTCTTTAGCGCCGTTCCGAAGCTCCTTTTCCGGGAGCACGAAGGCGACCGTCGGATGGCCATCTTGGTTCGTCATGCGGCACCGGATATCGAGGACTCCGGCGCTCGCAATGTCGCGACCCGGCCCAGTGCGCTCCCGGCGTTCGGACTTCGGTTTTTCACTCGGCGTACTACTCGTTTTTCGGTTCACACCCGTCGCGCATCCCGCGGCGAAGGTGAGGGCGGCTAACGAAAGAGCGAAAGCGAAACGACGCGTGCGAATCTTCATCCTTAAAGTATGAAAGGTCCGCGCACCCCACGCAATGCAGGGTTTCTGACGGGAATGTTTTAGGAAAACCTTAGTGGAGGCGTTCGCTCGGCAGGACCGACTTCACTTCAGAAATCGCTACGGCGGGTAGGAACCGGACGAAGAGAAGGAAGAGGGAGAAGAAAACGCCGAATGATCCGAACGTCCAACCCCAGTCGTACCAGGTCGGGAAGTACATCGCCCAGCTCGACGGTAGAAAGTCGCGGTGGAGGGACGTCACGACGATCACGTAACGCTCGAACCACATCCCGATATTCACGTAGAGGGAGACGGCGAACATGACCGCGATATTCCGGCGATACTTCCGGAACCAGAAAATCTGCGGAACGAGAACGTTACAGGTCGTCATCGTCCAGTAGGCCCACCAGTAGGGACCGAAGGCGCGGTTAATGAAGACGTATTTCTCGAGCGGGTTACCCGAATACCAGGCGATGAAAAACTCCATCGAGTAGGCGTAACCGACGATCATCCCCGTCGCCATGATCACCTTATTCATCTTATCGAGGTGGTCCATCGTGACGTAGTTCTTAAAGCCGAACATTTCTCGCATAATCACGAGGAGCGTGACCACCATCGCGAAGCCGGAGAAGATAGCGCCGGCGACGAAGTAGGGAGGAAAAATCGTCGTGTGCCAGCCCGGAAGCTGCGCGACGGCGAAGTCGAACGAAACGATCGTGTGCACGGATAACACGAGCGGCGTCGAGAGACCGGCCAGGATCATGTAGGCCATCTCGTAGTGGTTCCAGTTTTTATTCGAACCGCGCCATCCCATAGAAAGGAAGGTGTAGATCAGCTTCCGAACTTTATTTTTCGCTCGGTCACGGATCGTGGCGATGTCGGGAATGAGACCGACGTACCAAAAAACGGAAGAAATCGT
>JANXTV010000324.1 GCA_025352185.1 Oligoflexia bacterium | reverse complement strand
AATGTGCGGGAACTCGAGAACGCCGTGGAACGAGCCGTGGTTCTTTGCGATGGACCGATGATTGAGGAAACTGACTTTCACTTTAATGATTCCGCAAATAGCGACTCCGGAGCCACTGCCGAGGCGGAGAATCTTCCGTTGACCGACACCCAAGTCGAATCTCTATTAGAAAAATATAAGGAAGAGGACGCGCTACCTCTCGATACTACCGCACCGGTAAACGCCTCTACTCCGGATACGTCGACTCGAGCAGCCGAATCGCCGGGCGTAGTGGGAACGAATGGGGGGCCGTACGCTCCCCTTCTTTCGGTCGGGGAGATGGTCTCGCTCGAAACGTTAGAACTTCGGTACATTAAGTACGTACTCGAACTTTCCGACGGCGTAAAAGATCGGGCGGCAAAAACACTGCGGGTGGATCGCAAGACGCTTTACCGAAAACTCGAGGCGCTAGACGATTTAAGCTCACCGGCCTAAGTGAAAAATTACCAAAATCACTTTAACCCGATGAACTAACCCGTCTTCGAGTAAGGTTCGTGGTCATAAAACTCGGGAGTCTCATCGTCTAGACCGGAATTCATTGAAGGTCCCCCTTCATCCGTCATTCGACTGACTTCATCCTCTTGTAATTTCTTCTCTCCCGCTTTTTTCTCCCGACCAATGTTGAGTCGACGTTCGGTTTCCTCGACGCGATCGAGAAATCTGGTGAGCCAACCAATGGGAGTACTGAGTGTCCAAAAAAGAAACTCCGCACGCTCTTCGACGTGGCCGGCAACCGACTGGATCCAGCGGAGTAGGAGGACCTGTCCGCGCTTTTCAAGATATGAGAGATTCTTTACTCCCGCCGTTTCATACGTTTTTGCGCGATTGATTACGTGGGAAGCGGTTCCGGTAACGATTTCGTTCACCTTTTTTACAAACGGATTATCCATATAGACCTCCTCTGCCTCTACAGATAATCGAGCAAGTGCAGTGCCAGGCATTAAAGGACTAAAAATGAAAAGTCCGAGGGTGACCATCATGGTTCCTCGGACTCTTGCTGATGTGTGTTGACTGCGACTTTATTTCTTAGAGCGGCTAATTACTTCCGAGAATCTGAGTTTTGGTTCTGATTCTTCTGATTTTTTTCCCGGCTATTCGTTCCCGCATCTTCTTCCTCGGAAGAGTCGGATTCCGCCGACTTACCGGCTCCGCCCCACTTAATATCCGAGTTTGAAGTCCGAGATTTCATGTCTCCCTGTTGTTGTTGAGAGTCACGATTCTCATTCTGTTTCGGCGTAATTGTCGGACGCATCTTATTCGAGTCATTTCGGTTCGACTCGTTGGTGTTCGTTTGAGTAGGCATGGGTACCCCTTTCGATAGGTATGAGTTACTGGTTGCGACTAAAAGAAGTGCAAACTAAGGACCAAACGTCGGGCTCCCTTTTTTCCCTGCACTAGATTATTTTTCTTTCATCTGCGGGTGAAACTTTACCCGAACCGCGAATAGGCCGTACGAGGGGGTGATGAGTGACTTCCGGTGAGGCGACCTCTTCCGCACCCGTTCGCTCAAAAATCTCGAGCGCCGTTTGACTCCACTCGAGGGAGTCGGTGTGCACCGAAACCAGAATACGGCACCGCGTTTCTGAAAGATTGGTTTCATCCTCCGGGATCGCCGCATTAATTCCACCGAGTACCCCCCCTATCCCTAATCCGATTGCCGCCGCCGCGAGAGGAATCGCCGCATTCAGTGGCCCCATGCCGGGAATCGCAATGACTCCCATTCCTCCCAAAAGACCGGAGACACCGCCGACTAATGCCCCGTAGAGGGTACCGGTCGCGCCGTCATTTTTTTCTCGGGATGTATTTTTACCCGTGCGTGAATCCAGTACCGATATATCTGCGGAATAGAATCCGGCCACTTTCAGAGCCTGCACTGCCCGCTCCGCATCGTGACGGTTTCGGTAAATTCCAAAAATTGATTTCGAGTAGTTCATAATAGACCCCCAATAATACTCCCGCAAAATTCCTGCCAAACTTTCCGGGACTAATTGGGATGTCGCGAGGAGTTCTACCGTTTACTTCCTCTTTAAACGAATTCGCGAAGGGAGAGAAAGTTCTCGTGAGTGACTAATCGCGAATCCTCGCGGTCGTCATCACCGCGATCGCTTTCGCGAGCCGGACAGGGCTCTGCTCGCTGAAGCTTCTGACAAGCCTCGATATTACCGTTTAGGGCTTCTTCATAAAGGTGATCTCTTAAACTCGCTCGCATAGACTCTCCTCTGAGGATTCACGTTTTTAGGGGTTCACCCCGAACTTAATGTAACTATAATAGTAACAATTAGAAAACGCGAGAACATTTGCCCGCAACTGTCCTATTCGGTTTTAAGTGGATCTGAGGAGGTTTGGCCCCGATTTCGTTCCCGAAACCGACGGACCAGAGGTGGGATGATAAACATCAGGGCGAGAATGATGAGAGTCGTCCAAGTTCCATCGCCGAGGATGCTGTTTAGCCAGAGAGTGGAAATCATCAGGATCGAAAAGAAAATCATGTCGCCCATGATTGCCAGCATCCACCCCGAAAGAAATCCGTGTCCATTCGCCGCCGCGGCCGCACGCCCGGTCATCGGATCCACTCCGAAAGCAATCATAACGAGTGCAAACGGACCCAGTCGCGTCCCGTAATCCCTCGTCGTGCGCTCCATCGAGAGGCGAAGCACCTGTCTAAACCGCGCCACTCTTTCGGATCGCTTAGATATCGCAATTACTAAAAGCATAACCGGCTCAAAAACCAATGCGAGCAGGAGGTCCGAAAGAAAATAAAGGGCCGTCATCATGGGCCAGGAGTAACCGAGTTCCTTTGCCCGCAGGACTCCTCCCGGGATTCCCGCACCGATGGGAAGAATAAAAATCCTTAAAACTTGCCAAGCGTTCGAGAGTTCGAGTTCCGTCGGGGGACGAATTACGGCCGTCAAGTGATCGCCTCGTGGTGGGCGATTCCGACAGAAGTTCCCTTCATAAACGGATAAAACGTCGGAATCCAGAGAATCGCCACGACTAAATGGAATGCGGGAAGCACGACGAAGGGTACTGGCTCTACGTGGAGTAGATAACGTGCGTAAGTGAGTAGGCTCGTGCCCTGAATGAGAGCCGCCGTTAATACCGGAAGCAGCCGCTTTCCCTTGGGGGCAACTAGAATCAGTGCCACCGAAAAAACTTCGGCCAGGTAAAAATATCGCTCATGCATTTTTGGAAGTACGAATGGACTTAGCCAACTAAAGAAGGCCGCCATCGTGAGGATCTCACGAATGCCGACCTGCTTAAGTCGCCACGCAAATAAAAACGCGCAAGCAAGCAGAATGAGGCCCGCAAAAATGACACCTTTAGGATAAACCCAGTCGTAATAGTCATTCGAGATCCACATGTAAAAATTCGGAGCGTTCATCGTTAGGGCCCGAAAAATCGTGGACTGATTCAAATAAATTCCAACGAGAGCCTTCAGCGTACGTCCGGCAAAGAGGGCCGGGATCATCGAGGTGAGATAAACCACGGGAATGACTAAAAGTGCGACGGGATTTAATTTTCGGCGGAGGTAGAGAACGAGGTAGAGGGGGGAGAAAAAAATCATCTGCAGTTTGGTCGCCAGTCCAAGTCCGAAGAAAAAATGGGAACGCAGTGCCCGCCGCTTTATTCGGGGATCAACGAGGGCGGCGACCGCCCAGATGGCCATCGTGGAATAGAGGACATCGTATTGCCCCCAACACGATCCGTTCAGAATGACGGTCGGAATCAGATAGGTCACCGCAAAAGCGCGAAAGAAAACTCCCGCTCGGTCCGTTTCGTCGGAGAAAGATGCGACGATCGTCCCTACCCCGGCGGCGAGAATCGGGTCAAAGACGAGACTCGTTAATTTAATCACCGTAAGGGGCCCGAGCCACGGCTCGAGGTAACTTCCTAACCAAAGGAAGGTAACGAAGTGCGGGGTGTGATCGTAAAAGTCTCCGCCGATGGCTGAAAAACCGTAGGTGCGAACCATTTCGTACCAGTACGAAAAAAAGTAACGTACGTCGTCCGCCAAGAAAGGAAGCAGCCGAATTCGGATCACGATCCCGATTAAAACCAGTGCGTAGGAAATGAGCCACTGCCGGGATACTTTCACCATTCGAAAATCGCCTAGACCATAAAGTAATGAAAGAAATAGCCCACTATCGATAAGACGATGGCGCCAAAAATCGCGGCGAACCATCCGTTAATATCGAAACCTTTAATGAGCCCGGCACAAATTTTCAGAACGATGCCGTTTACGACGAAGGTAAATAATCCGAGCGTAAGAATATTTATGGGGAGCGTGAGGAAGATCAGGAGTGGCCAGATGAAGATATTTGCGAGTCCGATGACCACGGCTGCCCAGAGCGCCGATTTAAAACCGGTAACCTTAAACCCCGGTACGAGCTTAGACGTGACGAGTAGAGCCGCGGCCGAGACAACCCAATGGAGAACCATTCCGAGGAGCGTAGAGTTTTCGTGCATTCCATTAGCGTGCCTCGAAACCTCGGATTGTTCAACGGGATGAATAATCTTTCCCAATGAATCGCCTTACGTTATCGCCCCTTCTCCGCTACCTTACCGATATGAGCACCGCCGTCACGAATGAAGCCCTGAGATCCCTCTTTACTGAAGCGCGCACGCACCACCATTGGTTACCGCGACCCATTTCGAAAGACACGCTAGTCGGAATCTATGACCTCGCAAAGTGGGGGCCGACGAGCCTGAATTCCCTCCCCGCCCGCTTCGTATTCATCCAGTCCGATTCGGAGAAGGAAAAACTTTACCCGGCGCTCATGGGAGCCAATTCGGAACAGGTTCGCGCGGCGCCAGTTACGGTCATCATCGCGTTTGACGAAAAGTTTTACGATCACCTTCCTAAGCTTTTTCCGGCTTTTGATGCACGTCCGATGTTCGTGGGAAACCCGGCCGCGATCGACGCCACTGCCCTGAGAAACGGATCTCTGCAAGGAGCCTACTT
>JANXTV010000298.1 GCA_025352185.1 Oligoflexia bacterium | reverse complement strand
CTCACCTATATGACCCTCGCTTGGGAAATTTACTTTCCGGCGCTCATCTGGCTGAAAAAATGGCGCCCGTGGATCCTGATTGGCGGAGTTTTCCTCCACATTGGAATCGGTGCGGTCGTGTTTATACCGTTCTTTGCGGCGTTAATGATCCTTTCCTACGCCAGCTTTTTGACGTCCAGTGAAGCCGAGTGGATCATGCATCGCGTTAAGCGTCTTATTATACGCAGACCCTAAAGCTTACCGTTCCAGTTCCGATAGGTACTTTGTCTAGGCCGAGAGGGACTTATGGTGGGTACTCGAGGCATTAGGCGACTTGACTGAGGACCGCTTCTCTTTGCCGAATGCTCCGAGGTGGGAGCTAAGGGTACAGCACAGAGGGGAGTGGTCCTCATCCTTTTTTAGGGGTAACTTCTCCCTCACATGTCACTCACCCTGAACCACATCGGCGTCGCCGTAGAGAGCCTTCCCGAGATGAAGAAGCTCTTCGCGCTCCTCGGACTCCAGATCACCGGAACCGAGCCCGTACCCGAACAAGGCGTGACCACTCATTTTCTCCCCCTTCCAAAAGAGGCTCCCTCGATCGAGCTCCTCGAAGTAACCGATCCCGAAGGAACCGTCGCAAAATTTATCGCGAAACGTGGACCGGGTATTCACCACCTTTCGTTTACGGTACCGACGGGGGAGCTCGATTCACTTTGCGCGAAACTCACCTCCGCGGGAGTTCGGATGATTTATCCCGCTCCTAAAAACGGGGCGCACTCGATGCGGATTAATTTCATTCATCCGGCGAGTGCCGGAGGGATGCTCCTTGAGATTATGGAACCTTCACGCGGAAAAGGCGGAGCCTAGTCATGCAGATGCGCCTCTCCCCCACGGTAAAGGTTTTACTCATCGCGTGTTTCATCGCGTTTCTCGTCCAGCAAACCGTCGACCAATTCTTCGGCGGACACCTTCTCGGATTTTTTGGTCTCGTCCCGCGTGGTTTCGTATTTCAGGGAAAAATTTGGCAGCTCTTTACTTACGCGTTCATTCATTCGGACCCGATTCACCTGGTCTTAAATATGATGATGCTGGCGTTTGTCGCGAGTGATCTCGAGTTCAAATGGGGACGGAAGCGCTTCCTCATGTATTACTTCTTCTGCGCCGTTGCGGCGGGGGTACTCTACCTGATGCTCCAGCTTTTCATCTGGCAGGGAACCGGACTCGATACGCCGATGGTGGGCGCATCGGGTGCAATCTACGGCTGCCTTATGGCGTACGGAATTCTTTTCGGCGAACGTCAGCTCCTGTTCATGATGCTCTTTCCGATGAAGGCAAAACACTTCATCTGGGTGCTCGCCGGAGTCGAATTCATGTCGACGGTTTTCTCCGGGCGCGGAGGGCTTTCCAGCGCCGCTCACGTGGGCGGAATGCTCGCGGGCCTGGGTTACCTCTGGGTTCAAGCCCGCATGCTCGCCTCCGCCCGGGCTAAGGGCGAACGCTCACCCAAGAAGAAGCCGATCGGGAAATACGCCCTCACGTCTAAGAAGAAACATCTGAAGCTCATTGTCGATAATGACGGGGAAGACGACCGAGATCCGAACGATAAGACCTGGCACTAATCGGTAAGGGCATGCTCGAAACGAATCGGCGAAAAAACCGGATGAATTTCACCTATTTATTTCCTAAACGATTCGCGGGCTCAAGAGTGTTGCGCTAAGCGTTAAAGCTTGATATTAAGCGCGTCATGAAAAAACTTACGACGGTTCTTCTCGCGCTCTCCTCTCTTTTAGCTTCGTCCACTTTCGCCGGAGATATCGCTTCCGTCCGGATGATCGGATTTTCGGTAGACGGTACTTACGCGGCTTTCGAGCAGTACGGGGTACGGGATGGATCGGGGGCCTCCTTTTCCGAAATCTATTTCCTGAACACCGTGAAGAACACTTACGCGGCTAAACCGATCTCGGCCGTGATCGAGTCCGAAACGACGGTTGAACTGCCGGCCGCCCGAAAGAAGGCGATGAAGAAAGCTGCCGCGACGCTCGCGAAGCTTCATATCTCGAGCGAAATTCAGGCGGTCGAGCTCGTTTCCCGCTCCCTCTACGACGTGGGTGCACGAGATGCGAAAATCCAATTTTCGACGAATCCTTTTTTTCCCGGTGACGAGAATTCCCTCGGTTCGGTCGACCTCGTCGAAACCGAAGTCGACGCGAAGTGTATGGAAGAGAACGCCCCAAATTGCGGCGCGAAATTAAAGATTACCCTGAACGTAAAGGACGGAGAAGGTAAAGGCTCCGCCGTACTCCAAGACGACGTGACGTTGCCCGCCGCGCGTGTGTACGCGCGAAATTATACGGTCGATAAAGTCCTCATGATGCAACCCGATCAGTCTTCCGGTCTCGCCGCGAAGTACGTAGTTCTCGTACGATACGAAACCGCAGGGTTCGAAGGTCCGGACACTCGTTACGTGGCGGTGACCGGTGCTCGATTTAACCTAAAGTAAGTTTGGGCCGGGGAGTCGCACCGTTTTCCGCGATTCTCCGGCTTTTTTCTGGTTACTCTAGAGAGTCTTTAAGTATTCGAGGACTTCATCTTTCTCGGTTTCGGAAAGTTCTTCCGCGAAGGTATGGCCGCCGTTCTTCTTCCCCGGGAGCGAAACGTCGTAAACCGTTCTGCGTGCTTCCGCGGTTGCGAGCGAACTTCGCTGGGTCGTCGTATTAAACTTCAGCCCGAGCTTCTCGAAATCATACTGAGTAAGATCTGCCTGCCAGACGTTCGGACGTTCGGCGGGGTGGAGGACGTGATAAATCGTCGGTACCGATCCGTTATGAAAATAGGGCGCCGTGGCCCAAACTCCGCGCAGGACGGGCGCCTGATATCCCGTAGGTTCCGTACGTACGGGGAGCTCTGACTTTCCGTATTCTCCGAGCCACGAGTTTTTTAGGTATTCCCGGTAAACTTTCGTAACTCCCGATTTTAATCGGAGGTCATCCGTTCCGATCGTCGCGATCGGGGTAATGCGATTCGGATAGTTCACGCCGCCGTCGGGAGCGTACGTCCCGTGGCAGCGCGCACACGTGTCGTTAAATACGATTTCTCCGCGCTTCACCTTCCCGGTATTTACAACCAGGGTAAATTTCGCCGGCTCGAGCTTCGCGATCTCGTCGACGATATCGCTCATCCACGGGACCCATTTTTTTACGGCATTCCCTGGCCAGTTGAGGATCTGGAGCATGATCCGGGGAGTATTCGGCGCGAAGGCGTCCGGATAGAAATATTTTCGGTACGAAGTGCCCCACCAGGACGGAGGATCCATATCACAGGGATCCATCCCGAAATTAAAGGGCTTACCGACGAGGAGTTTCGCGACCCGGGCTGGATCCAGATTTAAGTCGAGATTTCGGAGCCCCGATTCTAGGCCGAAGGATCCCCAGACATTAATCGTCCCGCGGTTCTCGGAGAGGGGCTGCGTTTTTAAACCGTCTCGGAAACTCTTATAAAATGGAGCGCGGATAAGATCGGCGTCGACAAACTTCGGGAATCGTTTTGCCATCGCGAATCGATCCTCGAAGTAATTCACCAATTCGATTTCTCGGTTCGGCATTCCCACGCGAAAAAATGGCTTCCCGTCGGGGCTCGCAACGTTCCCGCCGTGGCAAATCAAACAATTCGCGCGCCATTTTCCCGGGCCGGTCTTCGTAAATCCGTACGGCATTCTCGTTTCGGCATCTACGGGCATCCCGTAGCGACGAAAAGTGAGGTTTCTCTTTTCGGCCGGATTAGCCTCTATTTCGGCGCGAAGCTTTTCGGGAAAAACTCGGTAGAGGTTATCGGTTTCCGTCTCGGTGAGGTCGCCGATCACGAGGAGAACGGAATGCCCGGCCTCGAGGTGATTTCGAATCCGTTGGTCAGCTTCGGGGAGGGAAGAGGCTTCGGTTACGAGAGGTAAAAGCGCAGTTGCCAGGGCAACGAATGGGGTGAATTTCATGTGGAGCACCTCTCTCAAAACTTGCCCGGAAGGTCCAGGCAGCCCTTGATAAACGGGTCTGGCGAGCGAGAGATAATGACGCGCAGAGTTACCGCAGTCGGTAATTGACTCATTTTTTCTAAACGCATAGTAAAGAGGGTCTATGACACTTCTTTTTGATGCCACGGAAGCCAAGAAATTCGACTCGCGCGTCGTTGAGCGCAACATCCTTCGCGGATCCGTTAAAGCGGACGATTACGATAAATTCGTAAAAGACCTTCCCGATGAGTCTGAGAACGCTGAAACCGTCAGCATCGAAGCACTCCTCGCCGATAACTCGGCTTAACTCGCGCACCCACTCTCCATTCCGCACCTGACTTTCCTGGGTTTCCCTGGGAAAGTATTTCGTACACCTCCGTCCGGAGGTGACTAGGAGGCTCTCACCATGTCAAGCACCACCCCGAATACTCCCGTCAGCAACGAACCCCGCGCCCTCGAAGACGTCGTTATTTTAGGAACCGGACCTGCAGGACTGACCGCTGCGATTTATTCCGCCCGCGCGAACCTCTCTCCGCTCATTATCGAAGGCGAACAACCCGGCGGACAGCTCACGATCACGACCGACGTAGAAAATTACCCCGGTTTCGCCGAAGCCGTTACCGGTCCGGATCTCATGGTGGCATTCCGTAAACAGGCGGAACGATTCGGTTCCCGCTTCCTCACCGGCCGGGTGACGAAAGTCGAAGGCACGAAAGCTCCGTTCACCCTCCTCTTAGATGACGGTCGAAAGGTCGTTACCCGCACTCTCATCGTTTCAACGGGCGCTTCGGCGAAGTGGCTCGGACTCGAAGCCGAGAAAAAATATAATGGTAAGGGCGTTTCGGCGTGCGCAACCTGCGACGGATTTTTCTTTCGCAACCAGGATATTGCCGTCGTCGGCGGCGGAGATACCGCAATGGAAGAAGCAAACTTCCTCACGCGTTTCGCGAAATCCGTGACCCTGATTCACCGCCGGGACTCCTTTCGCGCATCGAAGATCATGGTCG
>JANXTV010000269.1 GCA_025352185.1 Oligoflexia bacterium | reverse complement strand
CTGCGTACCCTTCTTATAACCCTTGCCCAGAAGCTGTCCGGAACCGACGGCGATCATGGACTGGATCGAGTTATACCCGGATCCTTTCGGATCACTCATCGGATCAATAAATGTGACAAGCCGTTGACGCTGGTAAGGTTTAAGTCCGAATTTATAGACAATCGGCAAGGCGGTGGCGAAAACCAGCGCAAGGGTTACGAGGGTTCGGGGCTTAATCTTAATGAAGAGCATCATGGTGCCGAAGGTGAGCAGCACGATCATGGCGGTGCCGAGATCCGGCTGGAGCATAATGAGAAATGAAGGCACGGCTACGAGTAAGGTGGGGAGCGCGAGTTCCTTCAGTCCATATCCACCGACCGTGCGATCGGACTCGAAGTATTTCGCCAGACAAAGCACCATCGAGACTTTCATGAACTCGCTCGGCTGGATGGTGAAGCTCCCGATCCCGATCCATCGACGCGCACCCAGACTCGACTTCCCGATGATGAGTACGGCGACGAGGAGAATAATGTTTCCGAAGTAGACGATGTAAGCGACGCGCGAAAGGAGGGAGTAGTGAATCATGAGGATGACCGCGGTGATGATAAGCCCGATTCCGAACCAGATCAGTTGGTTTCGGAAAAGTCCCTGAGATTTATCATCCACGGCGGTGGCGGAAATGAGATTCCAGATGCCGATCCCCACGAGGATGAACTCCAGAATGAGCATGTTCCAGTTAAACTTTTTCAGTTCCTCGTCGTAGAAACCGTAACGGTTTTGGGATGGATCTTGGGACTCCCGACTTTCGGAATAGGTATAGCTCATTCGGTTCCGGTTCCTAACGTTTCGTTATCCGTCTGAATGACGTCTTCTTCGGAGTCGCCCGAATCCGAGGCTCTTTTCTCGGCGGCGACTTTCGCTTTCCACTTATTAATTTGGACTTGTTTATCGGCTTCAATCCGCGCGGCGATCGCGGCGTCGCTGTACTTCACCGGATCGAGTTTCCGGAGGTAGGTATCGATGATTGCTTTCGCAACCGGCGCGGCGGCGGTCGCTCCGTGGCATCCGTGTTCGGCAATCACGGCGACGGCAATTTTCGGGTCGTCCGCCGGCGCGTATCCCGCGAAAATGCCGTGGTGGCGCTGCGAATATTTCATATTCTCGCACTTTTGGTAGACGCGGTCCTTCGCGAGATTAATCACCTGCGCGGTACCGGTTTTCCCGACGAAGTCCATTCCGGGGAGTCGCTGCGGATAGGCCGTCCCGCCCTGAGTATTTACGACGTCAAACATACCGTCGCGAATCGCTTTCGCCGTCGAAGGTTTTAATCGATGCTGATCGAGTGGTTCGGGTTTCGATTCGGAAATCACCTGACCATCGATCGATTCGATTCGTTTTACGAAGAAGGGACGGTACTGCGTGCCGCCGTTCGCGATCGAAGCGAAGGTATTCGCGAGCTGGAGGATCGTCGTCAGCACGTATCCCTGTCCGATCGCGACCGAAAGGGTTTCCCCCGGATTCCACGCTTGGTTTAAACGCTTCTGCTTCCACTCTTCGGTGGGAATGAGACCCGGAACTTCACGGGCGAGCGGAATTCCGGTTCGACGTCCCAGGCCTAAATAAAAGGCCCATTTCGCAATATCGTCGACCGACTTTAACCGCTGCGCGGTTTTATAAAAGAAAACGTCGCACGATTTCGAGATCGCGGTGCGAACGTCGATATTTCCGTGCCCCTCTTTTTTATGGCAGTGAAAGGTCCTTCCCCCGAAGACGATTTTCCCCGGACAGTTAAAAACCGTGTGTTCGTCGATCGCCCCTTCTTCGAGTCCCGCGACGGCCGTGATGATCTTAAAAACCGACCCGGGTGGATAGTGATCCTGGATGGTTTTATCCCGGAGCGGTCGATTCTCGTTATTTACGAGCTGAGACCAGAGCGCGGAGGTGATTCCGCGTGAGAATACGGTGGGATCGAAAGACGGACGCGAAATCATCGCGAGGATTTCTCCCGTCCGGGGGTCGATCGCGACCGCGGCCCCCGCCTTATCGCCGAACGCCTTCAACGCCGCCATCTGGAGATCTTGATCAATCGAAAGGACGAGGTTTTTTCCCGGCGTGGCGATCTTTTCGAGTTCGCTG
Organism: Oligoflexia bacterium; assembly: GCA_025352185.1. Classification (GTDB taxonomy): domain Bacteria; phylum Bdellovibrionota; class UBA1018; order UBA1018; family UBA1018; genus JACMQW01. The sequence continues at coordinate 5,600 of JANXTV010000269.1, read as the reverse complement.
GCGAGGACGCGCCCCCGGTTCTTATCGAGCTTAATCCGGCCGAGTGCATCGACTTCGACGAGTTTCTCGCCGTCTTCGCCGCGTAGAACTTCCTCGAGCTTCTGCTCGATGCCAAACTTTCCGACGGAATCCCCGAGTTTATAGCTCTCTCCCGTTTTATTCAGGATCGGGAGTTCGGATGCGCTCACTTCCCCGATGTAGCCCAGGAGGTGGGCGGCGACATCCCCGTACAGATTCGTACGTTTAATTTCCTGTTGGATCTGAACGCCCGGCATGTCGATTTTCCAGGCCTCGATCAGGGCGACCTCTTCTCTCGAGAGGTCTTCCTTAATCTTGATCGGGATGAAGGTCGGCTGGTTCTTCATCTTTTCTAAAGCGGCGTAGATGTCGTCTTCCTTCATCTTAATGAGGGAAGCGAGGAGCGAGAGCGTGTCCTTCGATTTCTTGGATTCCTTGAGATACTGCGGGATAATCTCGAGATCGAAGGCGGGACGGTTATCGAGGAGAAGCGTTCGGTTACGGTCGAAGACCATTCCGCGGGGCGCGGCGATTTTCACCCGCTTAATGCGGTTTTCCTCGGAGTACTGGCGCATCTTATCGCCGTTAAAAATCTGGAGGTAGACCAACCGAGAAAAGATAATGACGACGCCGATAGCCAGCGCGACGTAGAGAAAGCGGAAGCGGTCTTGGAGTTCCCGGATTTGTTCTTCTTGGCCGAGGAATGACACGGATTAAAGTCCTTCCTCGACGAGGAGTTCGTCTTCAATGAGTTGGCGGGAGGTTTCTGATTGGGTCGTCGTCCGGTCAAAATGATCGAGCGCTTTAAAGAGCCAGTACCCCATCAGACCCTCGATCGCGGCGAACGGTAGAACGGTGATTAAGAAATGGAAGAACTGCGCGCTCGCGCGGTCAAAGGCCACGAGGAACGCCAGGACGAGGAGTTTCCAGGCGATCGCCGATCCAATCGTGACGATCAGAAGCGATGCGAACTGGGAAATAACGAAGAAGCGCGAGAAGACGCGGATTCCGAGGAAGATCGTCATGTAGATACAAAGAAAAAAGCCCGCGGGCGCACTCGAATGGGTCTCCGCGATGCCCGCGAAAATAAGCGTGAGAATTCCGCCTTGGGTAAACGTTCGCCGAAGGGCGCACCAGATGACCGCGATTAAAATTAAATCTGGTTGGAAGTACCAGAGCGGATACGAATTAAAGAGGGAGCTCTGGACCGCCGCGCCGAGCGCGACCAACAGAATAAAAAGCGGGGCGTTTAACGTTCGAAGAATGAGGCTTCTCACTCCGTGCCTCCGGGAGGGGGAGCGGGTTCCGCGACCTTTTTAGGTTTGGGGACGCGGGGAGTTTTTCCCGCCGGCTTTGCGCCCGCCGTTTTTTCTGTTTTCCCGTTTTTATCGGAAGCTTTCTCCGCCTTCGCCGTTTTCGGTTCGATCGGCTTTTCGATGACTTCGACCTTCTGATTCAGGACGACCATGACTTCTTCAAGCTTGGTGAAGTCGACCGCGGGTTTCACTTCGATTTCCTGGCTAATGCCGAACTGTTTCTTCTTCACTTTCGAAACGGTCCCGACCGCTACACCGCGCGGAAAAATCCCGCCTAATCCGGAAGAGAGGAGAAAGTCGCCGGGTTGGATGTCGTCCGTCCGGAGGGTAAACTTCATTTGGCAGAGCTCGTCCGTCAGTCCTTCGACGACCCCGCGGGCGCGGGATCTTTCTCCGACCGCATCCACCGCCGAAAGGAGATCGAGAATCGTGACGACGTCGCTCGTCGTGGCCGTCGTGCGGAGCACGCGTCCGACGACGCCTTCGTAAGTAATGACCGCCATGCCCTTTTTAATGCCGGCATTTTCGCCGCGATTCAGGCGGACCGCGCGGAACTCGGTCGAAACGTCCTTCGCGATCACCCGCGCGATGATCGACTCAAGCTTCATCTTTTCTTGAAAATTTAAAATTTCCCGGAGCCGCACGTTTTCATTTTCGGCTTCTTTTAGGCTGGCAATCTGTCCGAGGAGTTTTCGGTTTTCCTCGAAGAGGTGCGTATTCTGCGATTTCACATTCCAGAGGTAGAGGTAGCCTTGCGTGAGATCCACCGCTTGCTCGAGAGACCACGAGATCGCGGTTTGGATCGGACTCGTCACCGCTAAAATGACGCGATCATAAAAGCGGTAGTCCCTGGGCGCGCGTGTGGAAGTATCGAGCGCAATCACGGGAATGAGGAGGAAGAGAAAGAGAGTGATGTAAAAGCGATATTCTTTCAGGTATTTAATCATAGGAGCCAGTACATCGGTGGTGAGGGGACGAGAGTCGTTCCAATTCGGATCTTCTAGAGATCTTCCAAGAAATAGAAAGGCTGTGTCAACGTCTATGATCGGGAAATTGCGCGGAAAAGTAGGGAGTTACATTGTCGGGGGAGTGATCACGTTTATCGCGCTGATTTTCGCGTTTGAAGGCGTGTTCGGGCCGAAAGCGACGCGAGGGCTGCACGATGGCGCCGTCGCCGGGAAAGTAAATGGCGATCCGATTTCGATTGGCGACTATAACCGTGCGCTCGAACGGAAATTAGAATTTCTTAAGGGCCTGACCGGCGGAAAAGTTTCTGAAGAACAGATGAAAATGTTCCGCGTCCGGGAGGGCGTGTTCCAGGAGATCGTCCAACAGAAGCTTATGGCCCAAGCCGCCATGGACAGCGGTCGCGCACCGAGTGATGAAGCGGTCCGCCAGGAAATCATGACGCTCCCTTACTTCCAGAAGGAAGGGAAGTTCGACCCCGCGACCTACCGCGGGGTTCTCGAAGCGAACCATTATTCGACCGGAATGTTCGAAAAAATGATCCGCGAGCAGCTCGCCGTTGAAGATTGGACGAAGAGTTTCTCGAGTCAGGTTCGAGTTTCCGAGACGGAAGCGAAGGAAGAGTACTTACTCTCGAAAAACCAACGCACGTATAAAATCGTGTCGATCCCCGCTTCCGCCCCGGCTGCCGAATCCGCGAAGGGTGAGAAAAAAGGGGAGTCGCTTACTCCTAAAGCCGCCGCCGAAAAAGTCGCGGGCCTTATGAAAGCCGATAAGAAATCCGACGACGCGGTAAACGCGATTCTAAAGCCATTCGGAGTGACGGTCCGGGAAATTCCGGACGCCTCCCAGGGATCCGGTTTCGTCGCCGGGGCTACGGATCACCCGGAACTCGCGAAGGAACTCTTCGAGGAGAATGGTCTCGCCGTAGGGAAAGTAAAGATCTACGAGAGCCCGGCGCGTATTTCGGTCGTTCTGGTGACCGCCGCGAAAAAACCGGATCTTTCTAAGTTTGACGCCGAGAAGGGCGAAACGGAGTCCCAACTCCGTACGAAGAAAGAGCGCGAGCTGATGAACGACGTGATCAAGAAGCTCACGGATAAAGCGAAAATCGATCCGAATCCCGCCGTGGTCGGTGGTGATTCCGAGAGTGCTTAAGTTCGGATAACCCGAATCGTGGCCCCGAATTACTGAACGAAAAGAAGAGTTCGGAGGAACGCGACGAATTCCGCGCGTTTTTCGAAGGGGAGTCCGTGTCCCGCTCCCGCCACCTCGGAAAAGTGGATGTTCGGTATCGTCGCATAGTGTTCCATCTCGGCCAGGTATTCCGTTCGGTCATAGACTAAGCTCCGTTCACCCCGGATGACGTAGACTGGGCGACTGGTATCGCGCGCGAACGCCTCCATCCATGGACCGCTTTCGGTTCCCTTTGATCCTTCGATGGTTTTTAGGAGTGCCGACTGGCTAAACGGGAAAGAAACTTCCTGGGTCTTTAAATTCACTTTTGAAACCGCGAGCAGATACTGTGCGATCGAGGGATCGGGGCAGTACTTCGCGAGAAATTCCTTTGCTTCTCCGCGCGTCGGAAACGTACTCGGGAGTTTATCGAGAAAGACGCCGAGCAGATCGCCGATCCCGCCCCCCGCGACTCCCGAGAATCCGAGATCGACGAGGATAAGTCCCGAAATCGCGCCTGGATTTAACTTCGCATATCCTAAAGCGGTGCGCACCCCCATGGAATGGCCAAGCACCCAGGCGGGGGAGAAGCCTTCTTCGGCGCACGTATCGACGAGATCCTGCCCGTAGTCGAGCGGACCGTAGGCGTTCACTTCGCTCGGGAGCAGACTCCCCCCGTGACCGCGCTGGTCGGGGCAAAGGAGGTCCACATCGTCTTCGAGCGAAGCGGCGATTGGACGCCAGAGGGAACCGTTTCCGCCCATGCCATGGAGCATTAATAATTTAGGTCGGACCGCAGATTTATTTTTATCCGTAGGAAGATCACGTGGATAGCGAATGCGGTGGAGAATCATGCTTGACCTAAGACTTTCAAAGATTTACCTGAAGATCCAGTTTCATTATCGGTATGGAGTTTATGCCGCAGAGTTCGTCTCCAAAAGAATCGCCCATTCGCGCTTTAATCAGTCGCGGCCAACTTTTCCTCGAAAAGTGTGAGCTTTCGCTCGCTCGTTCGACGTTTCTCGAAGTGATCGAGATGGCAAAAGAGTCGGATGACCGCGAGTCGCTGATTGAAGCGATTGCCGTCATGCTTCGTCTTTCCGCCGAAGCGAAGGATAGTGATGCCATCGCTCTCTGGGACGCCGAGCTCGATAAATACCTTCCGGAAGCGTCGGGAAAAACGCTCGCGCTCGCGTGGCATAACCGATCGGTCGTGGCGACCCATCAGGCCGACTACCGAAAAGCGCAGACGTACCTCTACCGTGCCCTTCGCGCTTTCGAAGAGGGGCGAGATATCGATGCGCTCGCAGGGTCGGACCTTCGCCTTTACGTAAAAATTTGGGCGTCGATCGCCGCGACCTTAGTCGACCGTAAACTGCACCGCCGAGGCGGCGTGATGGTCGACGAACTCCTCGCCCGTTACGAAAATCTCGGTTTTCACTCAGAAATGACGACCCTTTACATCGTAAAAGGGGTCGGGGCAGAACGGGCAAAGCAGTACGAAGTCGCCCGCGAATGGTACCAGAAAGCGCACGGCGCGGTGCTGGCCGATCGAAACTGGTACTTCCACCTCTACGTGCTCTACGCTTATGCGCGGATCGAGCGTTACACCCGGAATTTTGCCCAGGCCTACTGGTACCTCGATTTGATCTCCCGGGCAGCTTCGGGGCCTGAGTTTGGTAACCTCCAGCTCATCGTAAAATCTGAACGTGAGCGTCTCGGCAACGACGCCGTCGATTTACTGATCGATTCGCGCCAATGCGAAGTCCGTACACGGGAAAAGCAGGGGCTGAGCCTCGGGAAGCAGTACGTGCTCCTCGGAATTCTCGAAGCTCTGACCGAAGCCCATTATAAGGACGCGCCCGATGCGGAGCGCGGACTTTCAAAATCTGAAATTATCGAACGCGTGTGGAATGAGAAATATCGACCGGAATCCCACGATAATAAGCTTTATTACAACATTAACAGACTTCGGAAACTGATCGAGCCGGACATGCGGCATCCGAAATATCTGTTGAACTGGAAAGAGGGCTATCGCCTGGCTCCAGGACTAAAAGTGCATTTCATTGGAGGAAATGCCGAAAATAAGAAGGGGAATGTATGAGTAAGAATCTGAAATGGCTA
>JANXTV010000520.1 GCA_025352185.1 Oligoflexia bacterium | reverse complement strand
TTAAAAAAGTACTTCAGTTCGAAGATTCCGACCGGCGTATGGACGTACTTATTCGTCGTGACTCGAGAAATCGTTGATTCGTGCATCCCGATATCATTCGCGACGTCCTTAAGGATCATCGGCTTCAACATCTGCACGCCTTTATCGAAAAAGTCTCGCTGGCGGCGAACGATCGCTTCGGTCACTTTATAAATCGTTTTTTGGCGATTATGGATCGAACGAATTAACCAAACGGCCGAGCGTAGCTTTTCCTGGACGTAGTCCTTCGTATCCTTGCTGCCCTTCGTCTGGTCGGCCTTCGCGTTCTGGAGAACCGCCTTATAATAGGGAGAAATGCGAAGTTTTGGTAGGCCGTCTTCGTTTAAGGAAATCACGAATTCGTCGGCGACCTTATAAACGTAAATGTCCGGGGTGATATAGTGCGTGTCGGAAGTTTGGAAGTTACGGCCCGGCTTCGGTTCGAATTCCATGATCACGCGGGTCGCGTCCTGGACGGCGGCGAGGGGCACGCCGAGTACCTTAGCGATCACGCCGTAGTTTTTCTTTTCGAGATCCGAAAGGTGTTCGGAAATAATTTTTTCGACGAGTTCCTGGCGAGGCGATAAGAATTTAGACTGGAGGAGTAAGCATTCGCGGAGGTTCCTCGAACCGACGCCGACCGGATCGAAATTCTGAATCATCTTCAGAACTTCCTCGGCATCTTCGAGGTCCATTTCCGCTTCCTGACAAATGTCTTCGAAAGAGGCGTTTAAATATCCTTCGTCGGTCAGGTTACCGATGACGAGTTCGCCGAACTTCTTTTCTTCGTCTCCGAGCGTGGTCATCGATAGCTGCCACATCAGGTGCTCTTCGAGCGTCGAGGTCTTCGTCAGGGCGTTCTCAAAGCTCGGCAAGTCGTCGAGACTTTCCTTCATCGAAGGAGAGGTCATCGAGGACGAATTATAATCGTCGATGTAATTATCCCAGTTAATGTCTTCGGCGTTATTATCATTCGCGGCGGGAGCGAGTGGCTCCTCCGTCGCGGGTTTACTAAACGCTTCTTCGTCCCGCGTCTGCTGGCCCTCGGCGTCGAGGCCGCCGTCTTCGGTAAAGTTTTCGGATTCCGGAGTCGGGTCACCCTCGGGAACTTCTCCGAGTTCCTCCAGTACCGGATTCTCGACGAGCTCCTGATTCACCACTTCCATGAGTTCCATCCGGTTCAACTGCAGCAGCTTGATCGCTTGCTGAAGTTGCGGCGTCATCACGAGTTGCTGGCTGAGCCGGAGGCCCTGTTTAATCTCTAAAGCCATTCATGGAGCCACTCCTTTAGTGGCAGTTAAAACTGAAAGTTTTCTCCGAGGTACTTCTCACGCGCAATCGGGCTCTGCGCGATTTCGGTAGGGGTGCCCTTCACCATAATTTTACCATCACTCAGTAAGTATCCGATATCGCAAATTGCTAACGTTTCTCTCACGTTATGGTCCGTGATGAGAACTCCGATGCCCCGCTTCCGAAGCGTGCCGATCATTTTCTGAATATCCGCGACGGCGAGCGGGTCGATACCGGCAAATGGCTCGTCGAGGAGAAGGAATTTAGGGTCTAGCGCGAGTGCTCGCGCAACTTCGACTCGCCTGCGCTCCCCGCCAGAAAGGGTGAAGGCTTTTTGACGGGCGATATGCCCAATATTGAATTCCCCGATGAGCTGCTGAAGCCTTTTATTACGTTCCGTCGAGTCAAGATCGAGGGTTTCGAGGACCGCGAGGATGTTTTGCTCGACGGTCATTCGCCGGAAGACACTCGCTTCCTGGGGAAGGTAGGCGAGTCCAGCGCGCGCCCGCTCGTGCATCGGAAGTCCCGAAATATCCTCACCGTCGAGGAGCACGCGTCCTTCGTCCGCTTTCACGAGTCCGACCACCATATAGAAGGAGGTCGTTTTACCCGCACCGTTGGGTCCGAGTAGCCCCACGACTTGGCCCGAGCGAACCGAAAAATCCACGCCGCGAACGATGGGACGTTCGGCGTAGGCTTTCTGAATCTGGATCGCTTCGAGCGTATGGTGAATCGGTTCGGTCATAAGTCTTTTAAGGTTTTCTAAAGATCTTCTTCGGGAACGTCGTCTTTCGGCCCCTCGGTGAAGGCGTTCGATTGATCGACTTCCACGAGGTCGCTATCCCGGTGAACAATAATGGTTTCTCCCGTAATCGTATCACGGTCCTGATAGACCTGCGGATAATCACGCAGGATGATGATGTTCCGTTCACTATCGAATTCCGCAATTCCGGAGGTGGCGTAGCGCGGTTTTTCCGGACGTCGGCGCCGGGGAGCGGGCGAATTATCCGTCGCCGAGGCGACGGTTTTTTCTTCGATCTTTACGTCGTCGAGGGCGCGTACCGTACGGAGGCTCTTCGGATTCGCGTTGATTAAAAACTCGGCTCGCCGCGATTTACTGGTCATCCCGGGCTGGGTAATCCGTACGAATCGGAGGGCATCCGGTCGCGCTTCGAGCATCGAAAAAGTCACGATGTTTTTCGTTCGGTCGATCGTAGCGTGATCGGACTCGAGGGTCGTAATCTCGAGCCCCTTGGTCGGAGTCTGTTTCTTTACGTGAACTACAACCTCCGAGAGGAGATCGACTCGGTTATTCACTCCCGTGTAGTGAAGGCCCTTCGAACGGAAATCAAAATTTTCGTTCGTACGGGTATTCGCCAAGGGTTTTCCGTCGGGGTCGACCGTTTTTCCTTCGACGGGATAGGCCGGGGGAACCGTAATGTCCTTATCCGCGGCTCCGTAATGGGTATACGGACTTAAAGTTTCGAGTCCCGTGGGGAAGAGCGTTTTCACTTCACCGAAGAGTTCGAGGTCTTTCGAATCGACGAAAAACTTCGCTTCGTGAGAGGTGATCGTCGTGATTTTCCCCTCGGTATCGTAGACGTCGGCGTGGACTTCGCGCGCGTGAACGATGCCGTCGGCTTGGTAGAAGAACGCGCGATCGGCGCGGATACGCCACTGCTTCTTACCGGCTTGGGTCGAAACATTTTCAAACCCCTCGACGGTGTAATCGGGGATTCGGTCGTCCGGAATGGTCGGGGAAACGAAGGAGTCGGCGTACTTCGGCCGCAGGGTTTCGGTCGTGATTTCCTCGGGGGCGCCTTCTTCCTCGAGCCGTTTCGGAGAGAATGCGACGATCTGGAAAAAGATCAGCAGTCCTACCCCGGCCGCGAGCCAGAACCGGAATCGCCGTGCGGTCGCAATTCCTTTTAATATTAGGCGTTTAACTCGGATAGAACGATTCACCCCCTAAGAATAGACGCCTACGCCCGATAGACCAATGGAATTGATGACTTAGCTGCGACGTGTTAGCACCAGGTCTCATTCGAACCCCGAAG
>JANXTV010000217.1 GCA_025352185.1 Oligoflexia bacterium | reverse complement strand
GGTGGATTTCCACGCCCCCGAATTCCCGCGCTATCCGGGCCGACATCGCGGCGATTCCGCCCTCCCCACAAGGGAGAAAAATTCGATTCCAGCCGAGGTCGCGAACTTCCGCTACTAGATCGCCCAGCGTTCGGAGGAGTGTCGTGTCGCAAATTTGGACCGTCGGTGCGCCGAGCACCCCGTCCTTACCCGTCGGAGAGCCGAGAATGACGAGGCAGTCTCGGTCGACGACTTCGCGAACTTCCGAGGGAATCCCCCCCGCGGTTCGTGGTAAGAGAGAAACCGCCGAAAAGTGTACGACGGGAGTGAGACCCTCTTTCACGTCAAAATAAAGTGCACCGCCTATCGTCGGTACTCCGAGCTGCGACCCCGCCTTCGAAATTCCGGTTTTCACACCGTCGAGTACGCGCCTCGGATGAAGGTGATCGAGATCCTTCGGAACCTGCGCATGGAGGTCGGACGAAAAAAGAATGTCGGTCGCGAGGATCGGCCGGGCGCCGCGCCCACCGCAGATCGACCGTAGAAAAATTTCGGAGTAACCCATGAGCGACCCGTAAGTCGCATCGGCCGCGACCGTCTTCGATTCGATTTCTCCTTCGATCGATATCAGATCTTCATCGTCGTAACCGAGGAGGGTCGCCCCGTTTTCGAACGCTGAAACCACCCACGCACGGGGAATTTCTTTCAACGTCTCCTTAAAGGTGCCTTCGACGAGGCCCGTAATTTTTTCGGGAAGATTTTCCCCGAGATCGTCGGAAACTTTTCTCGCCGCAGCGTCCGGAAGAATGTCAGCGCGTAGAAGCCTTCGAAACGGTACTTCTCGCCAAACCTTCGAGATCACCTCGAGTTCCGCATCGCTGATCTCGCGGTCCGGCCCTTCGGTCTTCGTAAATTCCCGAATGGCGTCAAGTTCGGTGCCGGAAAAGAAAAATCCCTTTCGCTTACAGAACTGGCTCACTTCGGAGTTCGAAAGGCTCGCGATGGGAAGGTGTTCGATCGGAGCGTGAAAGCGAACGGGTGCCGCTTTCGGCATTTCGCGTCTCACCCGCTCGGGGTGAAAACGTTCGGTATGGGAAACTTCCTTCTCGCTGGAGAGCGTCCAGCTTTCGAGGAGTTCGTTTGAAAAATATTCACGCGCAATTCGTGCGAGGTGCTCTTCCGTCAGACTCGGTCCCTCGAGGAGGAGCATCGAACCCGTGGCCACGCGAGTTTCCGGTCCGAGTTTTTTCTTCAGCACCGCTTCGAAAGAATCCATCAGTGTATTCGCCGCGTGATCCGTTACGCCGAGCCGGAATCGCTTTTCGAGCGCAAAAAATTTACCTGGGCGATTCGGCGCCGTCTCGAGAATATCCTCCACGTTTCCGTGTTTCCCGGCCGCCGAAGGAATGAGATTTCCCGTAAAGAGCCAGTGAAGTACCGGATCCCAGAGTGTTTCCTGGGAGGCGTAAATCAGTTCCTCGCGCGATAACGGAAGATCTAACCAATAGACCGTCATGGAGCGCGCCCAGCGAACGAGCTTACGCAGGTGCGGATCCGTCATCTCCATTCGCCGGAGAAGCGGTACGGCGAGGTGATCGGGATATTCCGGTTTGAGCGCGACTTCGATGCGGGCGAACATGTGAAGGAGCGTAACAGAGTCATACACTTGACTCGTAGCGTAAGTGCCCCCGTCTTGCTTTCCGGTGGGGACCTCCCTTAAACTAAGACGGAATGAGTCAGAAAGAGAATAGTCCGGTCACTGGAATTATCGATGAGTCCCTCGTCATCCTGGATTTCGGGAAATACGAAGGAAAGAGCGTCGAAGAGGTCAGTGGCCTTGACCCCTCATTTTACGAGAAGCTTTCGGCCGAAAAAGAGAACGGCGTCTTCGCCATCCGTCGTCACCGCGATAAAACGTTTCGCCTTTACGTGAATCCGGCGAAGGAAATGAACCACTAGGGTTTAGGCCGCTACGTCTACGTTGCGCACCCCTTCGCCGCGGGCGTTCGCCGGAATTTAGATATCCGGATTCCCGGAGATTCGTGCGGTGGATTCACCCGAGAGCATTCCGCCGAGTAAAGCGTTCGGGTCGTTCCCGGGACCCGAGAATCGAACCATGCCGTTCATGTTTAAATCGCCCGGTGAATACGTCGTAGGTAAGACGGTCGAAATACTACCGCCGAGAATGACGTAAAGAATTTCATTCCGATCTGAGTGCGGAATAGCCGGGTCGTAGATAACCTGTCCGTCTTGGTTCACATCCCCGCCGTACATCGCAAATACCCCGGGGGTTATTTGTTTCAAGCAATCACCCGGGCTCGCCACAGTGAGGGTATTCGTACATCCCGTGGTTTGCGCGGCCGTAAGATCCGCTAGCGCGGAAGTTAAACTGAGAGTGATCGGGGCCTTTGTCATTACGGTGAGGTGATTTCGGTGACGGATGATGAGGTAGTAGTCCCCGGGCTTTACGAGAACGGGAACGCCGAGGGTCCCGTCGAGGTCACGAACGTTTCCGCTCGAATCTACTAATACCGATTTCCGAACGACGGTATTTTTGCGGTGCGTGCCCACGCGGAGCTCGATCTGGATCCAGTCCACGATATCGGGATTCGCGGCGAGAAAGCCGGCCGGCAAGGAGGCGCCTTGGGCAGGCGCGATACCGAGGGACTGCTCGTTACCGTACGGATTATTCAACGGGATGACTCCGTTCGTATTTAAAGTCGTATTCATTTTTCCGGTGGTCGAGTTATAGGCGCCGGCGAGGAATACCCGGGCGAAAACTCGAGAATTTCCGCCGTAATCCGCCGGGACGATTGCGGGTACGTTCACCGCGGCGACCGAAGGGACTGGAGACGGGGTTACGGTGCCCGTCGTATCCGCCGCGGTATTATTATCGAGCGTCTGAGCGCTCTTTACATTCGAACCGATCACGCCGTTTTTTAAGCAGCCGGAGAAGCCTAAGAAAAGTACGCACGCCCCGCAGAATAATAAATGAATCTTTTTCATGAGTTCCCCCCGTTTAAATCGACTACCCGTTAAAAATTAATCACGCCATTCGCCGGAAAAAACTTCCTCCGCCGGACCCGAGAGAAAAACACTTCCGCTACCGGAGGCCCATCCGGATTCGAGTCGGACAAACACTTCTCCGCCCGGTAACGCGATTTCGATTCTCGCGCCCTTTTCGGTCAGCCCTAATTTTTCGGCGGCGGCCGCCACCGCACAGGCCCCACTGCCACAGGCCAGCGTCGCGCCGGCCCCCCGCTCCCAAACCCGAACGCGAAATTTTCCGGGCGACTCGAGTTCAACAAATTCAACGTTCGTCCGATTTGGAAAGAGCGCATGATTCTCAATCGATCGCCCAACCCGGTCGAGCGTGATCGAACCGATTTTTCCAAAAGCCGTGTTATTCCCGGGAAATCCGTGACCAAGAAAAAAAACAGCGTGGGGATTTCCGACATCAACCCGCGCGAAATGTCCGGTAATTCCTCCGGGTAACGAAATTTTTTCTTCCGTCGCGAGCACCTTCGGCGTGCCGAGGGAAACTTCCGGAAATTCTCCGTGAAGATCGATTTTTACCCGCCCGCTCGCGGTACCGACGAGAAAATCTTTCTTCCCGGGACTTCGTGCGCCGAGAAAGACCCCAATCGCGCGCATGCCATTCCCGCACATTTCGGCTTCGCTCCCGTCCGCATTCACGATCGCGACCGTCGCCGAGGTCTCGGCCTCGCCCGGTTTTAACCAAAGGATCTGATCACCGCCCACGCCGAACTGCCGGTGGCAGAGCTTCGCCGCGCGCTCGGGCGAAAGCGTTAAACCCGTGGGAATTCCCGCACGGTGATCGATGAGGATAAAATCGTTACCGCAGGCTTGGTATTTAAAGAAAGGGAGTTTCAATTGGAGACCACTCGACTCGGGTTAATTTGCGATCTTTCCATCTTTAGCGGTCGTAGCCTTCTTCTTACTGCCAATCGCTGTCGCGTCCTTATCTTTATTATCGGTGAGTCCCTTTACACAGCCGTAGTACTCGGTCTTTGCGCGTCCGCAATTGAGTTCATTCCCATCCTTAGCCACGTCCTTTCCGTCTCCTTGCCCTAGTCCGCTCGATTTGAGTGTCTCTAGGGCCTTCGTCTTCCCCACTTCGGTGGTAAATTGGGAGAGTACGTTTTGAATGTTTTGCGCTGCTGCTGCGACATTATTATTTTCCTTACAGGAACTCTCCATGATCGCCTTACCCGCATCACACAGCAATGTCGCCTGTTCACGAGCTAATTTTTTTGCCTCGGTATCACAGGTCGCCTTCCGCGACTCGAGATCCGTCACGAGCTGCGCGAGCTTCTTCTGCTCTTCCTTCACTTCTTTTTTCCGGGCGTTGATCGCCTTAATCGTATCGCCGAAGCCCTTACCGTTCGCATCCGGTAATCCCGGCGTAATCGACTGCTGGACTAAGCCGCGCAGTCCGGCGAGCTGGTAGAGCCCCGTCTTCTCGTCGATCCCGGGCGGAGTCGCCGCTTTCGGATCGAGGCTAAGTCCGTCATCGACGCCCATCTTTCCGAGCGCGTCCATGAGCTTCTTCTTCACGTTCGTAACTCCGTCGACGACCGCTTTTAAATTCGCCGCCCCGGGCACTGGCCGCCCCGTCTTCGGGTCCATACCCGTCGCGATATTCGTCGCGGTCTGCTGGAGCGTATTATTTAAACTCGTCGGATAAGATTCTTTAAAGCTCGTGAGTCCGTTTTGGATCGAAGTGTACTGAGTTAAACAGTCGTCTACCCCTGAGCATTTCACCGGAATGGTGCGGGACTTATCGACTTTCGCCTCGACGCTCCCGAGGAACGTACTCACCGGATTTCCACCACTGGTGAGCGCGAGGGCGGGCCCCGTGAGGGCTTTATCGCTCGTACGAACCTTCCCGGTATAAAGCGTGTCGACCATGGAGTTTAAGGCGTCGAAACAGCTCGCCTGAGTCTCCGGGGTTCCCTTTTCACACCCGGCGGTGTCCGGAAGTTTTGAACTCCCCGTGGCCGCCTTCAGGGCGAGCGCATACTTATTTCGTAGGTCCCGAAACGCCGAAGCATTCGTCGACTGCTGTTTCGCAATATCCTTATCCATTACGGTCTGAAGATTTCGAATCCAGCCGGTGGAGCCCGCCTTCGCGTCCTTTGAATTACGAGCTTCCGCCACTCCCTTACACCGCTTAAAATCTAAATCCAGCGCCGCCGAAAGATTCTTCCCCGGGACATTTAAATTTCCGATCTTACTCTTCAGGCTCGCGAGCAGGTCCTCGGGCGTATTAATATCGTAGGTTTTATAGGTAGCCCGGAGCGCGGCGATATCACTCACCGGCGGGACCTTCGAGGACGCGCGAATTTCGGAATCCGGCTTGAGCGTGAGGAGCGTTTTCGCATCGTTATAGAGGCCGGCTTCCTTAGACGAAACGTAGGGCTTACCGCCGACGATTTTATTCAGCGACTGACCGTAAAGGCATTGGTACATAGCGATCGGCGAAACGATACCGACCGGGTACTGCTTCGAACCCGAGCCCTTCGGTACGCACATATACGGCTTCGGATCCGCCGTGTTCGGAGTGTTCATACACTCCATGATGGCGGCCGTTTCGACCTGCTTCTGCAGGGTCACGAAATTCGCTTGGTCTTCCCGAATCGCCGTCGTCTGGGCATTCGCCGCGTCGACTTGGGCGGGGAGAGCCGTGCCGAGATCCTGGAGCATTTTCGACGCCTTCTCGAGACCAATATCGTTCTCGCCGGTTCCCTTAATTCGTTTCGTGACCGTATCGAGCTGGGTGACGCGGTCCTGGAATGTATCCTGACCGGTCTTCAGCATGGACGCGAGGCCGCCCGTATTATTAATGATGGCGTCGATCGCCTTATCCGCTTCGCCAATCTGCGTCTGGAGACAGCTCACTTCTCCACCCATCGCGGTGAGTTTCCCCCGCTGACAGGCCATAATCTTCGTCGCGGTCTCTACTTCTTCTTTTTTTCCCGTGATGTAATCGTCCGTCACGAGCTTACACGCCCTATCTTTTACGTTATCGTCCGCGATCTCGGAGGGCTCCCCACACTCGGTATCGATCGTCGCCTTTCCATCGATCCCTTCCGCGTCGTCGGTTTTCGGATCGAGCCCGTCTTTTACCGCCATGCCGGCGTTGGCGATCGTCTTCACCACGTCGGCCGCCGCACTCGTTCCCGAGGTCGTGTAGGTGCTCGCGGGGTTCTTCGGATCACAGGAAGTGATCGACGGGAGCTGAGTATTTTTATAATCGGGAGCCTCGTACGGGACGGAGAAATCATCGTTGCCGGCGACGGCGGGATGAATCCCCAGGTGCGAGACCGAAACTAAAAGCGCGATGAGACCGATCGACACGTGCCGCTTCATGATGGTGAAACCCTTCTAAAGTACTACCTCCCGCAAACCCTACCTACTATTTTAGACGGGGTTTTCCGGAAGCGCAAAGCACTAAGGTCGCGTTCCCTAAAAAGAAAAGCCTGTGTCGGCTACGACACAGGCTAAAAAGACTCAGGTTTCCTTCAGATCGACTTTCGCCGCCTCACGCGGTCGACCGCCAAGTTCCTGGCAGCTAGTCCCGCTTCGCCGCCGAATCGCAGTCCCAGACGAGGTATTTCCGCTTCTCCATCTTCGATTCTTTACAGTTTCCGCGGTCAGAGGTCTCTTTTACGAAGCGCTCGAAAATCGCGCTCGCGGGATGAGATTCATCCTGACGCCCGTAGGTGACTCGGTCCATCTGGCAGACTTTCCCGCCGTTCGGTAGATCAATCTGGGAAATCTCCGCGCAGTACTCGTTATGTTTGTTCCCGTGGCATTCGTGAATCGTGATTTCCTCGTTCCGCGGACCGAAACTTTTAATCACCATGTCCCAGTTATTTCTTCCCGTTTTATTCTTCTCTCCGTAGACGGCGACGCCGCACTTTCGGTCGAGATTATTCTCGGAAATCCCTTGGGCGACATGCTTTACGTCGTGATCACCGGCCGCGTGGGCGACGCAAGCGAGGAGAAACGAACCGAGCAGAAAGACGAGCTTCGACTTTTTCATAGAGTCTCCGGGAGAATTCAATACTTTATTGCGGACAAACGGGGGCTAATTCTAACTTCTCTTGGAGCGAAGTACGGATTTCTTTCAGGGACTTATCGGCATTAAATTTCGAGAGGACGTAAATCTTTACGTATTTTTCGGTTTTAAGCGCGAAGTAGCCGAGCTCTGCGATGTATACGCTCGAGGGGGAACAGTCCCCTTCCTTACCTTCGTTCATGAGGCGGATCGACTTAATCCGGAGTTCGTTATTTTTAACCGCGGGCATTTCCATGAGGGCTCCCTGGGCGGCCGCGAATTCGCGATTAATAATCGATACTCCGCGCCGGCTCGCAATTGCTTTTCGACTAACGTTCACGTCCCGACTCTCCACCATTCCGGCGAGATTCTGCATGTCGAGGATCGACTGATTCCCACCGCTTTTTTCGGCGTCGAGAGCGAGTTCGATTTCGTGATTTCGTTTCGAAGTCTCGGCGTAAAGGCACGCCACTTCAGCGATTCCCTGGGCATCGCCCGATTCCGAATTACTCACGGTAAAGCTACAGGTCGCTTCACGAAGGGAGAGCCAAGCGCGCTGACTCTTCTTTAATTTTTCTGCTTGGTCGTTATCTTTCTTCGCAGAGATCGAAATCAGCTCGCCGAGATTCTTCTTCAGCGCAGAATCGACTAACCCATATTGGTAAGTCATACAGGAAAGCATTCCCGCCGCGCTCTGCGTATCGACGCAACTCCCCTCGGGACGAGCCCGGGCGGAAACGGAAGTTAATCCGGACGCGATAATTAAA
>JANXTV010000159.1 GCA_025352185.1 Oligoflexia bacterium | reverse complement strand
CCCTGGCAGCCCATGACGACGGCAAGTCCGCGGAGGGTATTTCCATCTCCCTGGGCCATTTCGACCGTCAGTTGTTCGAGGTTCGACTCGACGTAATACATTTGCTCACGCTCGTTCTTAACGATCGAGTGCTTCGCACATCCCGAAGTTCCAAAAGTCATACTGAAGGTATTCGGAAGAATCACGTTTGTCGTCGAACGAACCGCGGAGGAAAGGAGAGAATCTTTTTGACTCACTTCCCATCCGAGTCCGCACCCGGAACTCGAATCGGCGGCGAAACTAGATGCAGTAAAAAAAGCGGAGACAGCAAGTAAGGTAAGGAATTGAACAGATTTCATAGGTGCGGGTCCTTTCCATGGAACGCATTTCGAACGGGAATCTCAAAAGAGCAAACGACCGATCAAATCATTTTCCCCTAGCGGAAGTGTGAGCGCAAGGCCGTTCAGCGACAAGCCTTTGCCACCGCGGCCACGACGTCGTTAAAAGTGACGACTTCCTGAGAATTCTGATCGAGGTCCTTTAAAACAACCTTCCCCTCCAAAAACTCCGTGTCCCCGAAGAGGACGGCAAATCGTGCCGCATGTTTTACGGCCTGCTTTAACTGGACGCCAAACCCATTCACTTCGAGCGGAGTGACGGTCTTAAAATTTGCGCTCCGAAGGGCGCCGGCAATCCACTCCGCTTTTCCACGGTATTCTTCCTTCGGGAGCGAAACGAAAACGTCGACCGACGATTCCATTTTCGGGAGGAGTCCGTGGGTATCGAGAAAATCGCGGAGGGTTACATCGCCCATACCGAATCCGACGCCGGAGAGTTTATCTTTTCCGAACAAACCGACCAGATTATCGTATCGCCCCCCTCCGAACATCGCTCGACGATTTTCGGGCGAAGTATCAAACATTTCGAATACCGTGCCGGTATAGTAATCCAGTCCCCGCATGATCATGGGGTCAAAGACTACCTGTGAAGTCGTGTCTCCAGGGTTCCCGCTTACGCGAATCCCGGATTCCGAAAGATAGCCGAAGACTTTCGTAAGCTCGTCCACTCCCGCGCAGGGCATCGCATTCCCGAGCGACGCAAGGGACGAGGAAAAGAATTTCTCGAGTTCGTCTTTTACGTTTGCGGGCACGCCGGCTTCCGCTAATCCCGCGGTAAATTTTTCTTCCCCGATTTTTGCCCGAGCGTCGATGAGTTTCACTACCCGTAGCGTGGTTTCAGGGGCGAGCCCGAGTTTTTTTGAAAAGAACTCGTCCATCAGCCGACGATTATTCACCCGAATTGATACGTGTTTTTCTCCGCCGAACCGCTTCATCAGGTCGAGTGCGACGATAAGAATTTCGGCATCCGCGAGTAACGAGTTTCCACCGAGGACATCGACGTTCAGCTGCCAGTGTTCGCGGAGGCGCCCCCGCTGGGGACGTTCGTAACGCCAGAGATTCGGAATCGAAAACCAGCGAACGGGTTTGGGGAGCTCATTCACCTTACCCGCTACCATGCGAGCCATGGTCGGAGTCATTTCTGGACGAACGGCCATCTTTCGGTCTCCCCGGTCCATCATCCAGTAGAGTTGCTGATTCACGATTTCTTCGCCGGATTTCGCCGCGTAGAGTTCGAAGGGCTCGAGCATCGGGCCGTCGTATTCCTGATATCCGAAGCTCGTACAAGCATCGCGCATGCGCGAAAAAATCCAGGACCGAATCTTATGGTCATCGGGATAAAAATCCCGGGTGCCTTTATAGGGCTGCGTCGAAAGGAATGCCATGGGGAGAGCTTAGCGGAAAGGGCTCTAAAAATCATGGGGATCAAGAGGAAAATCGGCTAACCTGGGTTTATGCCGAAGCCCTCGAATTCTCGCGCGAAAAAGCCGCTTAAACTTGTCCTCCCTCCCGCAAATCCCCGCGTTGCCGCGATTCAAATGAACTCGACTCCCGACGTCGACCGAAATCTCTCCCAAGCGCGCGGCCTCCTCGACGAGGCCCTTCGAGCCGACCCGAACATCGTCGTTTTCCCGGAAAACATGCTGCTCTTTTCGGGGAACTCGGACGATTACCGAAAACACGCCCAGACGACCCGCGGTCCACTCATTCAGATCCTCCAGGAATGGTCAGCGGAAGCGGATATCTGGCTGCTGGCGGGAAGTCTCCCGATGAAGGCACCGGGTGGGAAATTTTTTAACTCATCGATCTTTTTCTCGCCCGAAGGGGACATTTACGCCCGTTACGATAAGATGCATCTTTTCGACGTAAACGTGACCGGAGACCAGCAGTACCGTGAATCCGACGACGTCGCGCCCGGTAAAAAAATCGTCACCACCCAAACTCCGTGGGGACTCCTCGGACTTTCGATTTGTTACGACATCCGTTTCCCGGAACTTTACCGTAAGCTATCGAAGTCCGGTGCCCATACGTTAATGATTCCGTCGGCATTCACCGCGACGACGGGAAAGGCTCACTGGGATATCCTCACCCGCGCACGCGCAGTCGAAAATCAGTGTTACGTCGTAGCGCCCGGCCAGACCGGCTCTCCGTATCCAGGGCGTGAATGCCACGGATATTCGCGCATCGTCGATCCTTGGGGTCGAATCATCGCGGAACGCTCCGGGGGAATCGGAGTCGTCATGGCCGATCTCGATTACGCCGAGCTTTTCGACATTCGCGAAAAATTACCGGCCCTAAAACACCGGCGGATATTCTAATGACTAATCTTTCGAAGCCACTCGCCTACTTACGCAAGGAACCCGGTCTTTTTGTGTTCGACTTGGATTCGACTCTCGTCGACGGCGAAGGTGTCGATGAACTTGCGCGGACCCGAGGCGTCTTCGCCGAGGTGGCGGAAATCACCGAAAAAGCGATGCGGGGAGAACTCGATTTCGCGGCATCTCTCGACCAACGAGTCGCCCTTTTAAAGGGCGCCACACTTTCCGACATCGACGAAGCTTACGCGCGGATGCCCCTCATGCCGGGTGCCATCGACTTAATCCAAGCACTGAAAAAAATGAACCACCGAGTCGCGATTGTCTCGGGGGGATTTAATCTCCTCGCGGAACGATACGAAAGGGACCTCGGGGGAGTCGACGCCCTCATCGTAAACGAACTCGAATTCATCGATGGAATCTGTACGGGTCGCGTAATTCCCCCCGTCGTCACCGCCTCCGCAAAAGCCGATGGACTCGCCTACATCGCGAAGGAACTCGGCATCCCCATTTCCCATACGGTCGCCGTCGGCGACGGTGCGAACGATATCGAGATGCTAGAAAAGGCAGGCTACGGGATCGCTTTTCGCGGAAAACCGAAGCTCCAAGCGGTGGCGAAAGCTTGCATCGATGAAAAAAATCTCCTGAAGATTCTCGACCTCATTTAAGTTCTTCGGTTGATTTAAGCCGTAGGGCTGGTAACAATCTGAGTCATCAAGCAGTTTACCCTCTTCAAGGAGAACACCCATGAATCTAGCCATTACTACGATGGACGGCGTCTTATTTATCTTCCGCTGGCTACACATCGGCTTCGGCGTCACCTGGATCGGCCTGCTCTATTATTTTAATTTCGTCCAAGGCGCGTTCTTCGCCGAAACTGACGCCGCGACGAAATCCAACGCCATTCAGAAACTGGTTCCCCGGGCCCTCTGGTGGTTTCGGTATGCCGCTCTCTTCACGATCATCACCGGAATTATCATCATCACGGGTCGGTCCCACATGGGTTTCAGTTTCGCGACTTCCTGGGGCGTGAACATCCTCACGGGTATGAGCCTCGGAACGATCATGTTCTTGAACGTCTGGGGAATCATCTGGCCGAACCAGAAAATTGTGATCGCTTCCGCGACTGCGGTAGCGGCGGGTGGAAAAGCTGATCCGAACGCCGCCGCCGCCGGAGCGAAGGCCGGTCTCGCGTCGCGAACGAACACCCTGTTCTCTATCCCGATGCTGTTCTTTATGGCCGCAGCAAACCACCTCACCGTGATGACCGACGAAAACTCGAAATTCATGCTTTGCGCGATCATCCTCGGAGTCATCATTCTGGCACTCGAGCTCAACGCGATTAAAGGAAAGACGGGACCCATCACTTCGATTAAAGGGGTGATCCACATGGGATTCATTCTCACGATCGTGATGTACGCCGTGATCGAATTTACGCTTTAAGCTTACGGTTTAAAAATCGATAAAAAGGGCGCCGTGAATCACGGGCGCCCTTTTTTTTTCACCAAGAACTAACTGCATTGGGGTTGCGGCTCTTCATATTCTCGCTACGATACCCTTAAAGAAATTCCCATCCATTTACCGAAGGAAACCCCATGATTCTGCCCTTTCTGATTGCGTCCCTCACTCCTCATTTTGCCCCCATAAAGTACATTTGCAGTAATCCGGCAGGGTTTTATTTTAATATCGACATCGCCGATGGTGAATCGATGCCCACTCCGGGGTCTCCGGTAGTCGTCACCCTGAAGGACGCATCCGAAACACTTTACTGGGCCGAGGAAGCGAGCAGCTACGTCGCGAATCGGGAGAAAGTGACGGGCAGTATCTTTAATGAATACGGCGTCGCGACGGTACCCGCGTTTACGGTCTACGGTGGACTCGATGAAGAAATCATCGCGAATTATAATGGTTCCCTCTACCTAATGAAGTGCGACGATAATGGAGGGAAACGAGTTAAGTAGAGGCGCCCTACCCTCCGTACCGATTAACGGGGCGACGGAAAGAATAAATCAGCCTGGGCCTGCTGGACCTTTAAACTCTCTTGTTCGACACCCTGACGCATCTTGGGGCGGGCGATGCGAGAGAAGAGGTCTGTATTTTTAAGCAGGTCGAACTCCATGAGCAAGTCCTGGAGGAGATAGACCGTTTTCCCGTCGGGCGCGCATCGCGCCTCAAGCCATTCTCCCCATCCGTCGAAATAATGGGCGGTATAAATATCGCGCGCAATCCGTAGAAATCGGCCCTTTTCTTCAAAAGTGCGTTCGTCGAAAATCTGCCGAAGGGGCCGATAACTCCCTTCGCCGAATTTTAATTTCCGCGCAAAAAAAGTAGGCTTCATTTTCAGGACGGCCGCGGGAATTTCGTGGCCATTCGTCACGAATAGCTTCCACGGATCTACCGGGTCTTCCGGGAGATCATATCCGCCTCGATGCGAAGTTTTTTCGTAGGCACGAATCCGTCCCTCGACTTGATTTAAAACCTCCGCGAGGCGTCCCTCTTTCGGTTTCGCGGCCACCGCGAGACTTTCGGGTTCATTGAATTTTACTTTGCAGGGAAACCCCCCGCATTTTTCGACCGCGTCGAGATCATCTTCCCAGTTATCCCATCCGCGAAACCGGTCCGGTTTTCCGAACGAGAAAGATTCGCCAATGGGGTGCACCTTCATTTTTCCGAAAATCGATTCGCACGTTTCCCCCGCGGTGAGGATGTGCTTCGTCACGCGGACGGACCGAAGCATCGGACCTTCCGACTCGAAGTGCCGCGTTCCCCTCTCGGTATAAGCTGTGCGGTCGCCTTTCCAGAGTGCCGCCACATCCCAGTTCTTCTCTTCCGCGGAAACCGCGTTCGAAATCACTGAAAGAATGAGGGTGGAAAGGATGCCGATCATTTAAAGGCGAAGAGGAGTTTAATATCGTCGTCGCTAAAGCTGACGCCCGCACCGAAAAGGTACGGAATTTTATTGTTATACTTCTTAAACGATTCGATACCGCCCGTGAAAAAGAAGGAGCTCAGTAAATCGCTATGGGCAAATGGACGGGCAATGATCGAGAGTCGATCATTTAAGCCAACTCCCTTACCGCGAACGTAAACATCGTTCTTCAGGATCAGCATGTTCTCGTAACCGACCGGCCCTAAGTAAAGTCCGACCGAGGCGGCCCCGTCCCCATGCAGGGCTCCGGCAGCGACGTCGATCCGGTTATAGAGAACTTTCCCGAGCATACCGGTGAGGAGGATCGCTCCTTCTTCAATTTGTTCGGTGCTGACGGTATTCGAACTTCCGTTAGAAGTAGTGGTCGTATTCAGAACCTTGCGTGATCCTCGAGGATCGAGCGTAATCCCCACGAGATAATATCGGCTTGGGTTTGGATAGATTTGGAGCTGGAAATAGCCCCGACCTCCGTCGTAAGCGGGAAGCTGCTCGGCGCCGAGACGAACGATAAATTGAATGTCGGCCGCTTTATTCAGCAGCTTATTCAGATTTTTCATCGCCTTTAACATCTCATCGGCATAAACCGGATCATTTAACATTCGGCCGAGCGATCCTTCCCCACGATTAATCCGCTCCATTTGGGATTGCATCGCTTCGAAAGCCTTCTCTAATTTTTCTAACGCTCGGCGAGCGGTCGAGTTTAAACCGCCTTCGGGCGAAAGGGTTTTTCCCGCCGCGGCCAGCGTTTTATTCAGCTGCTGAATCGTCTCGCGAAGTTCTTTAGGCTGGAACCCTTCCTTCAGATTCTTCGTCAGGTCAGTCATCTCGACCATCATCTTATTCGACTGTTCGATGAGCTTATCCATGTCGCGATTACTCGTGCCGACTTGGACTTCCTTCGCGGTTGTCACGTCTTCAGCGTTTGCCGAAGCGACGAAAAAATCGAGGATTTTCCCCGGTAAAGCGCGATAACTCGCCGATTCTTTTTCTAGCTCGCGCTGAATCTCCGACGAACTTTTCTCTTTTTCGATTTCGACCGGTTTCGTTTCGAGGGCTTTCGTCGGGTCGGCAAACGGGTGGTCGCGAAGTTCGGTCTGTACGTTCCGCTGACTCGCGGTTTTCGATTCTTTTTTCGAACTCGGCTGGCGACCTCCGTCGGTAGAACCAGATTCGTGCGTGGCGGTCGTCGTCGCGACCGGAGCCGGAGCGACTACCGGCGGAATCACGGGCGGCGGAACGGACCCGCGCGGGCCCACTTTATTATCGCCGATGTAACGTACCGGTTTTAGTTCGACGAATTTGTCGCCCAGAAATCCTTCGCCGCGAATGTACGCGCGAGTTTCACCCAGAATTTCGATCGGTGCGGTGATGCAAACCCCGATGCGCACCCGAGTTTCCGTGAGTTCAACCGAGTGGAGGTACCCGATCTGGAGCCCGAGAGACCGAATCGACGACTTCGGCTTTAAACCCGTCGCGTCTTCGACCGTGATGAATACCGGTTCACACTTGCGCCACCAGTAAGGTTTATCGTTTACGAAAACGGTGAAGGCACCGATGAGGGCGAGGCCAAAAAGAGCGAAAAGCCCAACCCGAATGGTTGTGGCCCGATTTGCTTGCGTTGGGTTCATGATTCCACCTTTATCCTGATCGCTCCGAAAGGAAGCAGACTCGTCAGGATATAATCCATTAACAAAATAGAAAGACAGGAAGCGACGACGGTATTTCGAGTCGCGAGGCCGACGGCACTCGCCCCACCGTGGGCACGGTATCCGTTAAAACAACCCACTAACGTGAGCACGGTGCCAAAGGCGGCCCCTTTCGTCGTGCAATGAATAAGGTCGATCGCGTCGACCATCTTCGCGTACTGGGTCCAATAAATACTCGAGTCGAGCCCCATGACTCCGCAGCCAATGAGTGCGGCGGCGATCGATGCGACCGCCGTAAAGAAAATCGAGAGAAGCGGAACCATTACGAATCCCGCGAGGACTCGCGGAGTCACCAGAAACTCGATGGGATCGACGGCCATTACGTCGAGGGCATCGACTTGTTCAGAAATTCGCATCGAACCGATTTCGGCTGCCATGGCGGCGCCCGCGCGACCGGTCACCATGATCGCGGTCATGACCGGGCCGAGTTCGCGGAAGAGGGAGACCCCCACCGTTCCGCCGAGAAGAGCCTCGGCATTAAACAGGCGGAATGAAACGTAGAATTGATACCCCAGCACCGCACCCATGAAGGATCCCGCGATAAGGATAATTCCACTTGAGCTGACGCCGATGGCTTCGCATTGTTTTAAGAAAAGTCCGCGGCGGTACCACATACGCGGAATCGCCCCAAATGTGTCCGACACAAAATAAGCAAAGTCGCCCGCTAGGAGAGAGGTCCGTTGGAGAAATGGGGGAAGAGACACGATAGGGATAGTTTAATCGCATCGTGACAGGAATAACAAACGCTTCATCGAATTAACGCGCCGCGCTCGCACTATTTGATCGAGGAAACTCACCCAAAAAGTCGGACGCAAAACTTCCCAAACCTAGGCCACCGGGATAGCAAGGTTCCTAGGATTTATGAAATGAACCGGGTCACGAAGCTGCTAGTTCGACTCGCAGTACCAATCTTTCTGTGCGCCACCGTCCTCTCGGCGGGTGGCCTTTATTATTCAGCCCAACTCTATAAGAACCTCCGTACCGACCTTGAGGAACTCCTGCCGACGAAAGCGCGGAGTGTTCTCGATTTAAATGAAGTTCGGGGCCGCCTCGAATCGATCGATAACCTTTCGGTCCTCTTCTTTTCCGAGGATGTCGTCGCGTCCCGCCGTTTCGTCGAAGACCTCGTTAAAAAATTAAAGACTGAACCGAAGTCCACGATCGCCAGCGTCGAATATAACATCGCGCAGGAACTGAAGTTCTTTAAGGATCGACGGGCGCTCTATATCGACTTGAAGGATCTCGTGCGCATTCGGTCCTATATCCGGGACCGTATTGAATACGAAACGATCCTCCGAAACCCCCTCACTATTTTTTCGGGGATTAACGTTCCGGAGCCTTCGTTAAATTTTACCGCCATTGAGAAAAAATATTCGGGCCAAACCTCGAATTATGATCGTTTCCCGGATGGCTATTACGCGACCCCCGATGAGAAAAAAAGAATCATCCTCGTTTATAAACCGAGCGGTGGAAGCGGTGATCTCGTTAAGAAAACGGTGGTTCAGGCGATCGCCGAGCTCGACCCGAAAAAATACGCCGCCGACCTCCGGGTGGAGTACGCCGGTGGGGTTCAGAACACCATCGAGGAACAAGCTGCGCTCGTCGAGGACCTCGAAGTCTCCACGCTGCTCGTTACGATCATCGTGGCCGCCGCGATGTTCTTCTTCTACCGTGCGTTCCGCGCAACTTCGGCCCTGCTAGTCGCCCTTTTTTACGGAACGTTCTGGACCTTCGGAATTGCGTATTTCGTGATTGGGTACTTAAACGCAAATTCGGCGTTCCTCGGATCCATCGTCCTCGGAAACGGAATTAACTTTCCGATCATTTTTCTCGCCCGCTACCTCGAAGAAAGACGAAATCGCCTCGGGCACGAGAGTTCGCTCGACCTTGCGATCACCCACACGGCGTCGGCTACCTGGACGGCCGCCCTGGCCGCCGGCCTTTCTTATGGTTCGCTCGCACTCACCGGATTCCGGGGTTTTAAACAGTTCGGAATCATCGGACTGATTGGGATGATCCTGTGCTGGATTGCGACCTTTACGGTTCTGCCGGCACTCCTGACTATTCTCGAGCGCTTCGGAAGCCTCGAACCGAAGAAGAAAAAGCCGAAGTCGTACGTGGCGGAGTCGATTGCCCGCCTCGTAAACGGAGCTCCGAAGACGATCGCGCTCCTCTCGGCCGGTCTCACGATCGTTTCGGCCGCGATGCTATTCCGTTACTCTCCGAGCATTATCGAAACCGATCTGAGTAAACTCCGAAATAAATGGTCGATTGAAAAAGGGTCGGGATTCTACTCGAAATACGTCGACGAAATTTTCGGTCGCTACTTATCTCCGATGGTCGCACTCCCGCGGGACCGGGAACACGCGGTAAAGCTCGCGGGACTCTATAAAGAAAAAATGAAAAGTGATGGCCCGACGAGCCTCATTAAGAACGTATCGATTCTGGATGATTTTATTCCGAATGACCAACCCGCTAAAATTAAAATCCTCCGGGAGATCGACCGACTCCTCCCCCCGTCGATTCGGAATCAGATGGACGCGGCAGAACGTCAGCGCGTGCAGGACTTTATTCGGCCCGAAGCTTTTCGTGAAATCGGGATGCGAGACCTTCCGACTCTAGTGATCGATAAGTTCACCGAGAAAGATGGATCCCTGGGTAAACTGG
>JANXTV010000139.1 GCA_025352185.1 Oligoflexia bacterium | reverse complement strand
GATGTTCACCCCCGTATAGATACGGAAGTTCGGGGAGGCGAGCCCCGAAAGGACTTCCCGCCCGACGCCGAAATGTCCGGCGATATTATGATTAAAGTCGTGCTTAATTCCGAGGAGGACTTCGAGTGACGACGCTTGACGATCCTCGTCCTCGTTCGTAGACGACACGGGCAGACTCCCGAAAAGTTCGGCGACGAGCTTCGAATCCCATTTTTCGATTCGGTAGTTTCCCCCGATCGAGGCGATCCACTGGTTTCCGAAGGGTCGAATCGGAATTCCCGGGATAGCGGTCCCGGAACTCCGCCACCGGTGGCCGAAGTTTACCGCCGCGGCGATTTCTCCAAACGTGCGGTCGTAGACCATTTCGAGATTATACGTCGGTCCGCTGTTGATCCCGACGTAGGGATTATTTTCGATCAGGTTAAAGTTCGCCGAAGCGACCGCCGCGAATCCGCCGTCGAGTTCTCCCGAGAGGCGATACTTCGAGTTCACCTTCATCTCGGTCAGGCCGTTCGAAGAATAGCGCCCACGAAATCCCGAAGCGTTCGAGACGTTCTGATTTAATACGGAGGGTAAGCTAAATCCGGCGTCCCACCGATTCAGGAGACCCACCCCGAAATTTAGATCCATTCCGAGCAGCCGGTCGTCGTAGCCGGGCTGCCCCTTAAACCGCGGGAGCGCATCCCAGGCCTGGTTTAAATAGAGGCCCACGTTAAAGTACCCGGGCTGGAGCGTCTCCGACGAATGAACCGTTACGAAGTCCAGGCCGCTCGTGGTGGGGTTAAAGTTCTGGGCATCGGTTCCGACAACGTTCGCCTCCGCCTGGGGCGTAAGGAGGGCCAGGAATAGACTCAGGAGACCAAGGTGAAGACGCATGAAATTTCCTCTCAAAACTAGGGCATCTAAAGGAGGGCGCAGCGAAACAGTGAAACTTTAGGCAAGTGTATGGCTAACCCCTAGGTCTAGCAAGACACATCGCATGTTATATCAAGGACTTACCGCGGTGCAGCCTGGCCTAACCCTTGCGATAGTAAGTCATATGATGTCTCAATCTCGGTTCACGACTCAATCCACTTTTCTTCTGCTCGCCGGAGCAACCTTAATCGCGATCGCCCTGAGCGGATGCGGAAGGGCAGAGTTCGCGTTTGAAAACGGCGGCAGCTTTTCCCAGACCGAACCCCCGACGGTTTGCTCCCCTTTCGATCCGGCAAATCCTCCATCAAACCAAAACGGCTTAGCCGGATCGATCCAGTATCTCGAAGCTTCGCAGCCTCGGTATTCTTCGGTTCTCGACATGGTTTCGAAAGGAAAGGACGCGGGAGTTAAACTGATTCTGAGTCAGCTCGACGTTCCGACGGTCGCCTTCACGAAAGGATTCGTGGATTCAAAAACCGGAGCCGCCTTAAAGACTTCGAGCGGCGATACGCTGATCGAATGGTTTTCGATCGACGTGCGCAGCGAACTCTTACTCAGCGACACCGACTCCGCGGGCTTCTACCAGCTCGCCTTACTTTCTGACGACGGCGCGGTCCTCAACATCGACGCGACCCTCACGGACGCCGGCACGCTCCTCGTCGATAACGACGGCGAACACCCGACTCGGATGGGATGCGCTTCGAAAGGCATCGAACTGAAAAAGAATATCTCCCGCCCAATCCGGGTAAAATTCTACCAAGGTCCTCGGTACCACATCGCCCTCACCTTAATGTGGCGTAAGGTCTCCGCGGAGAATTCCGCCACGGACGCGAACTGCGGACTGACCGGAAATGACGTCTTCTGGGATTCGACGAAAACTCCGAGCCTCGCAACCGCGAAGTATAACGAACTCCTCACCCGCGGATGGAAAGTCGTTCCTTCGAAGAACTTCATTCTTCCGAGTGACGTTCGCTCTAACCCTTGCGTGAAGTAATTAGAATTCCATCTTAAGATCAGCCCGGAAGGTCATACGACTTTCCGGGTTTTGCTTTTGGTATTCGCCGATTTCTTCGCGGTAAATAGCGGCGCCAATTCGAAGGAGCCAGACATCGAAACCGGCACCGTAGGTGAGGTATCCCTGGTGAAATCCGCCATATACATCGAGCATCGGAAGACTGAGCCGCGCGCCGATGTTTTGCTTTTTCGCAAAGTCGTCGGAGACGTTAATCTGTGCGATATCGTAAGCGAGCGTGACGGATCCGAATCCTTGCTTAAAGGTGGCGGCGATTCCGCTCGTGAGATCACCCTTTAAAGGCGTAGCCCCGTTTCCAAACGTCACGTCACCCGCGTTTAAGAAAGCCGCGCCCCAGTAGAAAGTAAGGTTCGGATTAATACGCTGGAGGCGCTGAACTCCGAGATCTCCTCCGTAACCCGTTCCTTTTCCGCCCACGAGCGTACTGAGACTCTGAGAACTGAGGGAAAAAAGTTGGGAGGCGGGCAGGAGGCGGTAACCCCCGGTCCGCGAAAGGAGTTTCACTCCGATGCCGAAGCGCCACTCGTTTAGAAAATCCCCATTCTTTTTTCCGTGACCCCGCTTGCGTCCGTCTTTCGTCGACCACCCGAAGGACGTCTGTACGCCCGACGTCGTCTGATAACCGTATTCGATTTTAGGAAACGCCTGGTTTTTTGCGTAGAGCGCACCCTGAACGTCGTAAAGTCCGACGATGGCTAAACCGGGAGCGAGGACCGCCGCCGTCGCCGTCGCTTGGACGAAAATATTTTCTCCCATGAGGGAGTTCACCGTCGTGCCGCTGGCACTCTTAATTTTCGAGAGCGTTTGCCATCCCCCGAGCACGTAATCCGAAACCGTAGGCGCCACCGTCACGTAATGTACCGAAAGGTGATCGATCGCCGCGACGCCGGCTGGATTATAAAAGGGCGCATCGATATCGTCGACGATCGCCGTGTACGCCCCCCCCATCGCGAGGGCTTCCGGACTGCGCAGAAGGCTGCGGTACATACCGGCCGACGCCATCCCCGGAATCAGAGCGAAGAGGAGAACGATTCCCAGAAGTTTCCGCATCAGTTCGGCCATCCGAATCCGGCGGGAGTGGAATTCATAAATACGGCGATTCCGGCGGCCGAGCAGGATGATTTATCCGTCGCGAGTCCCGTGCACGCTTTTCGGTTTCGGAGATCGATCGGACAGGTCGTACACGAACCCGCCGCAAATCCGCAGGTCACGCAGCCCGCGTCGCACGCATTACCGAGTAATGCCGTGAAGACCGTCGCGGCCGCCGAAAGGGTTGCGCCCGAACTCCCTAGTGAAGAACTGATGGTACCACTCACCTGGGTGATCGAATCGAATAGCGTGAGAATAGCCGCCGCGTAGGTACACGCGTTCGAATCCACGGCGCCGACCGTCTCCCATCCGTTCGGAAAGGTCGCCGAAGTACCGAGCTTCTGGCCCCGGTGATAATTTGCGAGCGGCGCTCCGAAACGGTTTTGGAGCGCTCCGACGAGGGTCATCGAAACCATCATCGCGTAAATATTCGATTCGTCTGTACGGTCCGATGCCACGAGGGACCCCGGATTCGGCGTCGTCGAATTAATGATGTACTGAGCCGGCGTGAGGGTGCCGGGCTTTCGGATAGAAAAAAGGGCGTCGAGGGCGTTTTGTCCGCCGGTGAGCCGTTGGTCAGTGAGGCTCGAGGGAAAGAGTTTCGTCAGCGTGACCCAGAGTTCGTTACCGACGATATTATTCGTGCTGAGATCGTCGAGCAGCTGGAAGAAGTTAAGATTCGCGGCGCAGGCATTGGCGGCGGCTCGCGCTTGGCGAATATCATCCGAGGCGCAGGCCGCGTCGGCATAAAAAGGTTCGATCACCGAAATCGCACCCGAACAGTTCTGCGAGCTGAGAAGCTGGTCGACCTCAGCGACGATGGCCTTACGGCCCTCATCACTTTCGCAGTTTAGATTATTCGCGCCGCAAGACGAAAGCAGCGCAAGGAGGAGCGCGCCTCCGAGCGGAAAAAAACGAGCAGCGATGGAAAACTTCGATCGGTACACGGACATCCTTTCCGTCGGCCGCGATCGAAAATCTTTCCCCCCCTCAGAAACTCACTTAATGAGCCCGGAAGTACTCGACTAATCTCTCGCAACCTTTTCGTAACGTATCGTCATCGGTCGCAATGCTCATCCGGACCCAGTTCGGCGCACCGAATGGGGTTCCCGGAACGACGGCGACTTTTGCTTCGCGAATGAGGGTCTCCGATAATTGCATCGAATCCTCGCCCGCTTTCACGAACGCTTCGACCCCGAGGAAAACGTAAAATGCGCCTTCCGGCGGGACTACCTTTAGTTTCTCAGCTTTTGCGAGGATTTCCAACGCCATCCGTCGACGGCGTTTGAACGCCGATACCATCTCGGCAAATTTTTCCTCGGCCAGGTCGAGTGCCGCAATTCCTGCGTACTGCACCAGCGAACTGATTCCGCTCGTCGACTGTCCCTGGAGGGTGAGGAGGGCTTGGGTGAGCTCTGGCGGTGCGACGGTCCAGCCGATTCGCCATCCGGTCATCGCCGCTGCTTTCGACAGGCCATTGACGGTGACCGTGCGATTTCTCAGCTCAGGCGCGGCATCGAGGAAGGAAACAAACTCGGTTTTCTCGAACAGAATGCGGTCGTAGATCTCGTCGGAAATCACCCAAACTCCCGGAGCCTCCTTCGCGAGGAAATTTCCGATCGCGGTGAATTCTTCCCGCGTGTAAGTCGTGCCCGTCGGATTCGATGGCGAATTCAAGATCAGCACTTTCGTCTTCGGGGTCAGAACTTTCCGAATATCGTCGGCGGATGCTTTAAATTTCTTTTCGGCCTTACCCTCGATAATGACCGGCGTGCCCCCCGAGAGTTTCACCATTTCCGGGTAACTCAGCCAGTAGGGAGAAACGATAATCACTTCGTCGCCGGGATTCAGAAGCGACATCAGCGTATTAAAAATCGCCTGTTTTCCGCCGTTCGAGACCACGACGTCGGCGGCTTTCCATTCTCCGAACTTCGCGACGGCATTCGGCTGCTGGTTATTGGTTTTTTTCGCAATCCGTTCTCGGAGTTCCGGAATGCCGGCCACCGGCGTATACTTATTCTTATTTTCGTCGAGGGCTTTACGAACGGCGGCTTTCGCTTCTTCCGGCGGCGGAAAATCGGGCTCACCCGCCGTCAGGTTTACGATGTCCTCGCCGCGGGCGCGCATCGACTGAACGAGCGCGTTTAATTTTAAAGTCGCGCTTTCGGTAACCCCATCGAGTCGTTTCGCAATCACGGAGGAAGCACTCATTTTTTTAAAGGCCCTTTCGCTTTATTTACGAGTTTTTAAAGTCGGTGAATTGTTTAACTGGTCGCGCTTCTTCTCGACGGCGGCGATCACCTCTTTCGAGACGTATCCGGAAATATCTCCCGCGTAACGGGCGAGCTCTTTAATCATGCTGGAACTCACGAAATAGAGATTCTGCGCCGTCATCATAAACAGTGTTTCCACGTCGGGGTTCAGCTGTTTATTCATGCTCGCCATCATGAACTCGTATTCAAAATCGCTCGCGGCGCGAAGGCCGCGAATGACGGCGGAAATTTTCTTTTCGCGGGCGTACTCCATAATGAGTCCGGCCCAGCGATCCACTTTCACGGCGCCGGGTTTATAGCCGCGGCTCGCGATCACTTCTTTAATGAGCGCGACTCGCTCGTCGGGCGAAAAGAGCGGATTTTTTTCTCCGGTACCGGCGACGACGATGGTGATCTCGGGAAAAATCGCGAGGGAGCGATCGAGGATATCGAGGTGGCCGTTCGTAATCGGGTCAAAGGATCCAGGATAAATCGCACGCATTCGGGGTCTCTGCCTTTCTACGACTTCCGCTGGTAACTCGTAAGGACGCTGTCTCCGTAAACCTTCTCACGAATTTTTACGAGATGCTCGGTCTCTTCGGGAACCGCCTCGATTTTACTCTTTAATACGCCCCATTCGAGTACGAAAATCCCGTCGTCCGCGAGCAGGTTCGGCCACGGAAGATCGCCTAGGAGCCGCATTTCCCAGCCTCCCGCGTACGGCGGATCGGCGAATATAAAATTAAACGGCGTCGTCCGGAGGAGGAGCGGAATCGATTTCTCGACGTCTTCTTTAATCACGCGAACGTTTGATCCAATCTTCAGATCTCGAATATTTTTTGAAATCGCCTCTAACGCACTTCGATGATTTTCCACCAAAACCGCCGATGCCGCCCCCCGGGAAAGCGCCTCGAACGAGAATGAACCGGAACCCGCGAATAAATCCAGGATCTTAGCTTCGGGAATCGTAAACTGGATGGAGTTGAAGAGGGCCTGACGGAGGCGGGCTTGGCTCGGGCGGGTCGCTTGGGTCGGCGGGGTGGCAAGCGATCGGCCTTTCCACTCACCCGCGGTAATTCGAATCATGCCTTCACTCGTACCGGAGTCTTCCGCACCGCGCAAACCTAAAACCCGTTAGACGTCGTCAGGCTTAAAGAAATCTTGTCAAAAAACTTCCGTGACTCGAAGCACCCTTGCTAGAACTCACCCTCCGATGCGTGATCTCCGTGAAAATCCTTCCCGAACTTCCGACATGAGAAAGCTCTTGATGCCGACTCTCGGGGATAGTCTCGGGGCCGCGACGATTCCGGAGTTGAAGGCACGGGAAGAGTTTCGCGGACTCCTTCCAAAATCTCCCGCTCCGGCGGCCCCGCTCCTTCGGTCCCCGACTGCTCCCACCCTTCCCGCCCCAACCTTTATTCCGGCCGCCTCACCGCGAGCCCGCAGCCTTCCTCCCGGACTTATCGCGCTGATTCACTCGATCGTTTCCGATCTCGAGTCGCGTCCTTCGGCGCTCCTCGGCCTGAATCCCTCTCGGCGCGACGCGATTTCCGCGCACTTAAATGCATTAGCGCAAAGTTCATCCCGACCGAATCTCGCCGCTTGGCTCGGCGGCACCCGAAGTTCGAATGAATCCGGCGCACTCTTCTCTTACTATGAGGAAGTCGCGCTCATGACGATCGGCCAGGCGATCCTCCTAAAACGCTGGAGCGACCGCGGTCTGCGCCCTTTCCGAGCGGAGCACCTCGGAAAGTTAAACTTCGAACTTTCCACGGCGCTTCGTCCGCACGTTCCCCTTCACCGTGAGGGTTTTCACCTCACCCGCCCAAATCTCTATTCTTGGTACTCACCGCCGATTTCCCTCCAAGAAGAACTCTACCGAACTCTCGAGACGATCGAGTTCCGCGACGAATCTCCGGTTTTCCTGCTCGAACTCTGCACCGACGGACGCCGATTCAGCCCCGATTGGCCCGAACTCCTCGGTTACGATCCCCGATTCTACCAGGAAGCGTCGAATGAACTTCTGCGCTGGAGCCATCTCGCGAGGACCTCGACGACCCGGAAAAAAATCGGCTACACCCCGACTCTCCGCCTCGGTCAGGTTTCGCACGGGAACACGACGGAAATTCAGTGGCTCGGCTGCGAAGAAAATACATTTGCACTCCTCATCTCCGAGATGGTCGACCTTTGGTGGGGACCGAAAGCGCCACCCGTTTGGGCAAACAGTAATAGTCTCGAAGCCCATCCGAAAGAGCAGCTCTCGCTCGTGGCTCCGGGGTTAAAGCCCGGCGTCCTCTCGATGCTCTCCGATATGGAAGCCTGTGACTTCGGCTGGGTAGCTGAAGAACGACTCGTGAAAGCTACTAAATTTAAAGTTCTCCTCGATTCGCTCCCGTTCTACCGGAAGCTCCGCGCCGCGGGTACCCACCTGGGGACCCTGCAGGCTTGCGTCGCCATCACGAAAATTCGTCCCGGCGGTCGATTACTCTGGGTGCGGGAAGAACCGCTCACCGGCGAAGAAGGGGGCGAAGCGCTCTCTTTTATCTTGGGCCGCGCGAAGCTCCTTGCCGAAGTCAGCCTCGTCCATATTGAGCATTCACTGCCGACCCGCCGCCCGCTCTTTCCCCGGTACATTTACGTGTTCGAACGAGAATTAAAGCACGAAGACCGAATGGCGCATCGTCCGACCCGGTGGATGGGCCAGGGAGCGATTAAATCTCACGTCGAAATTCCGCTTTTCCTTTCCGACGTCCTCGCCGCGGTTAACTCCGGCACGAGTGGCGGTACGCTCCCCACGCGTACGAACTGGAAACTCACTTCGCAGGTCAGCCCACTTCCGCAGAAGGAATGGATGACCCGGTGGCCCGATCCTTCTTGCGCCGAATCGCTGTCGAATCTCGAAGCCCTTTCTCGCGGAACGGTCCCCCTCGCGAATCTCGCGACGGTCAGACCCGTTTTTAAAGCGACGACCGACTTAAAAGGGACGACTTTTAAAACGGACCAATCCGCACTATTTATCGAATCTCGCCCCGAGGTTCGGAACGACGGAAAAACCGAACTCCGGCGGCTCACCGTAAAACCGTTTCGAGACCTCGTTCCGGGTCTTGAGCATACGGGTTTC
>JANXTV010000511.1 GCA_025352185.1 Oligoflexia bacterium | reverse complement strand
GCACGCCTACCGCCATCTGCCCGCGATTATAGTCGTAGCAGGAATAGGCGTCTGAATCTTTCTCCCCGAGGGGAACGAGTTTCATACGTTTACGCGTAAGATTCGGATGTCCGTCGAGGCCCTTACCTTCGAAGTTATTGCAGAACCGAAAAGTGACTTCGACTCCATTCGAATAGATCTGCACGTATCCGCCAAATCCATTCACGATCTTCGAATTCGACGAGGCCGAGATATCGAAGAGGACCTGGTAATTCGCATTATTTCGCGGGTCCGTCGCGCTCGAGGCTACGCCGGAATGAAGGAGAACGATGAACGATAGAAAGAAAATTTGCCGAAACATTTTTAAACCTGATGCGTAAAAGCGGTTAAACAACGGTTATGGAGTTTGAGATGCCGGATTCATACTTGAACCGCTCCTCACGCGCTACGTTATTTTGTAGATTCCGCCCAGAACCGGATAGCGCGACGTGTTAAAGACTCGAGAGCTAAATTCCGGATTTCCCGATCCATCCTCTTTTGCGAAACCAAACGTAGATGACGGCGGCCACGATGATCATGAGGAGAATCGCGGCGGGGTAACCGTACCGGTGCTTTAATTCGGGCATCCCCTCGAAGTTCATTCCGTAAACGCCCGCAATGAACGAGAGGGGCAGGAAGAAGGCGCTGAATACCGTGAGTACGCGCATCACCTCGTTAGTCCGCTGGCTAGCCTCGTTCGTCTTCTGGGAGACGAGCGAAAGTTGAAGCGCGAGGAGGTGATTCATACTCTCCAGGAGCGCCTCGCAGTTCGACAGGGCTTGGACCGCCTTTTTCTTAGGACCCTTTCGCAGGGTGATCACGAGTTTTTCGGAATCGGGGACCGCGGAGAGTGAGTCCATGAGCTCTAGGTGCAGGCGGAGCATTTTCCGGATCACGTTCAAACGTCGTTTTTCGAAGTAAGCGTCGCGAAGGCGAAACGTTTTCGATTTCACGGGCTGAAAAACGGAAACCTCGAGTGCCTCGAATTGATCTTCGCTCGCGTTTAAAGCGTCGACGTAAGTTCCAATCGTTCGCTCGAGCAGCATTCCGAGGATCGAATCGCGATCGGCGGCGGTCGACTCTAAAAACCCCGGATAATCGGGGGTTTTAAATCGGTGAACCGTGGTGACGGAATGATCTTGGAGGTAGACGCCGAGTTTACGGGTGAGTTCACGCGGACCCGCGGCTCGTCGATCGGCGGCATCATCGAATATCCGGAGGAGAATGAGAGTGGTTTTTCCGTCGCTTTCCATTCGGGGGAGTGAGGCGGGAGAGAGCGCAATTTCAATCAGTGCCGCCGAAAGCCCCTCGGAATGGAGCTCTCCCGCGCATTTACTGTTTTCGATCTCGATATCTGACCAATTCGCCGCAATCTGTCTTTTCTTCGGTTTTGCCTGGGACATGGCTCCGGGTTGAAACCCATTGGGCACACAGTGTCGATAGAGAAACGTGATCTAACGGCACTATAAAAAATCAAATCGGTCTCTTTCCTTGGGAAATTCGGGACTTGGGAATTTTGTACGTTCCGTTTCCAGGTAAATAACGGTAATTCTTAACGAAAGACCCCTTTTTCCCGCTAAAAGAGGGGCCCGGCGAAGGAGTGAAAACGTCAAGGGGGTCGTAATTTCTGCATCGCACGAATTCTAAGATGCACCGACTCTTACGGTCAGAAATCTTTCGAAAAACCGAATCAAATCAAGATCTAAGACTTTATAATACCACTATAAGTAGCGGGTCGTAAAAGCCCCCACCACAATATCTAGTGGTGTCCTTTGACAACACCCCTAGTTCCGCTCAATCTAGATTCATAGAGCAGTTGGTCCCGGAGCAGGGGTTTCAGTAGGAGGTCGGGTCTACCGACTCAAGGATTCGAAACCCAAGATTTGCCTCCACCACCGGTTCTGGGTTTAGACAGTGAAACTCTTTTGACGATCCTTATCCGGCTCCGAGTCACGAAGCCGATGGGGGAATACTCAGGAAAAAACGGAGAAGGGGGTTTGGGAGCCTCCTCACTTCGGTGGAACTGTCTCTACAGGTTGGAAGGGAATTGGTCGTTACGGTTAACGGCCAATATTTAGGAATTCGAAAAGTAATTGTCTTGTTTTGGGGGAACTGAAAATCATGGAAAAGATCACAGAAAACGCATCGGTTAAGTCGTCGGTTATTTCAGGAAAGAATACGGAAGCTGCCAAGAAGGCAAAACAGGGCGTGAAACTCGATACGTCTTCGGTTTCGTCGAAGATGACGAAAAAGTCGGCACGGGCTGCTCTCCAGATGGATCGTTTCTTCACGACCGCCGGAGAAGATGTCCTCGCCGGGATCGAATACACGAAGGCCACTTCGAAAATTAAAGATACCGAAGGGAAGTCCGTCTTCGAAATGAAAGACGTGGAAGTTCCGGCTTCCTGGTCGCAGCTGGCGATCGATATTCTCGTCTCTAAATACTTCCGTAAGGCCGGCGTACCCGGCACGGATCACGAAGTCTCCGTGAAGCAAGTCGTCGGTCGGATCGCGAAAACGATTCGTGGTTACGGCGAAGCGAACGGGTATTTCGACGCCGTGAGCGCGCAAACGTTCGAAGACGAACTCACGTTCCTCCTCGTTACCCAGCGCGGAGCTTTTAACTCTCCCGTTTGGTTTAACCTCGGTCTCTACCATGCGTACGGCATCGAAGGATCCGGCGGTAACTTCTACTGGGATGTCGATAACCAACGCATTCGCGAAACTTCGACCGCGTATGTAAATCCACAGTGCTCGGCTTGTTTCATCCAGTCGGTCGACGACGACCTGATGGGCCTCTTCACGCTGATGAAGAACGAAGCGCGCCTCTTTAAATATGGCTCCGGAACCGGAACGAACTTCTCCCGCATCCGCGGCAGTCAGGAAAAACTCGCGGGCGGGGGCTATAGCTCCGGTCTGATGAGCTTCCTCGAAGTCCTCGATAAAGGAGCCGGCGCAACTAAATCGGGTGGAACTACCCGTCGCGCGGCGAAAATGGTCTGCCTCGATATGGACCATCCGGAAATCATGGAATTCGTGACCTGGAAGCAACGCGAAGAGCGGAAAGTCGCGGCACTGATCGCGGCCGGATACTCTTCCGATTTCAACGGCGAAGCTTACCGTACCGTCGCTGGCCAAAACTCGAATAACTCGATTCGCGTCACCGATAAATTCATGGGTGCCCTCGAAAAGGGAGAGAAGTGGGATACCATCGCCCGCACGACCGGAAATGTCGTGAACACCTACGAAGCGAAAGAGCTCTGGGATAAAGTCGCGGAAGCGGCGTGGTCCTGCGCCGATCCGGGTCTCCAGTACGATACGACGATTAACGAATGGCATACTTGTCCGGATACGGGCCGAATTAACGCCTCGAATCCGTGCTCGGAATACATGTTCCTCGACGATACGGCTTGTAACCTTTCGTCCGTGAACCTGGTGAAATTCCTCCGCAACGACGGATCCTTCGATATCGAAGGCTACCGCCGGGCTTGCCGAGTCTTCATCATCGCCCAGGAAATTCTGGTCGACCTCTCGAGCTACCCAACCGAACAGATCGCAAAAAATTCGCACGACTACCGTCCCCTCGGACTGGGTTACGCGAACCTCGGGACGCTCCTGATGTTAAAAGGGATTCCGTATGATTCCGATGCCGGCCGCGCTTGGGCCGCTTCGATTACGGCGATCATGTGCGGAACCGCTTATGCGGTTTCGGCGGAAGAAGCCGGTTTACTCGGAGCTTTCCCAGGCTTCGCGAAGAACCGTGATTCCATGCTGAAAGTCATGCGCATGCACCGGGACGCGACTCGGAAAATCGACGCGAAAAATTGCCCGGTCGACATGGTTCACGCGGCTCAGGAAGACTGGGACCGCGCGGTCGAACTCGGCGAGAAATTCGGATACCGAAATTCTCAAACGACGGTGCTTGCACCAACGGGGACGATCGGTCTCCTCATGGATTGCGATACGACGGGCGTCGAGCCTGACTTCGCACTCGTGAAGTTTAAGAAACTCGCCGGCGGCGGATACTTTAAAATCGTGAACCAATCGGTGCCCCTCGCGCTGAAAAATCTTGGATACACGACCGCCCAAACCGAAGACGTGATTCGTTACGTCCTCGGCTCGATGAACTTCGAAGGCACTCCGCACCTGAACCAAGAGTGGCTCCGGGCGAAAGGTTTCGAAGATAAAGACATCGCGAAGATTGAAAAAGCGCTCCCGGGCACTTTCGAAATCTCGAGCGCTTTCGGATCCTGGACCCTCGGCGAAGAACTTCTGAAGAAGCTCGGCGTGCCGGAGTCCGAGTCGAAGAAGCCGACGTTTAACTTCCTGAACTGGGGCGGACTCACGAACACCCAGATCGAGATCGCGAACGAGCAGATCTGCGGAACGATGACGGTCGAAGGCGCTCCCCACATTAAGGACGAGCACCTGGCGGTTTTCGACTGCGCAAATAAATGTGGTAAAAAAGGATCCCGTTTCATCGCTCCGATGGGACACGTCCGAATGATGGCCGCGGTTCAACCTTTCCTTTCGGGAGCAATCTCGAAGACGGTGAATCTGCCGACCGAAACGACGAAAGAAGAAGTGGCGAACATCTACTTCCAGGGTTGGAAGCTCGGCCTGAAGGCCGTCGCTCTCTACCGCGATGGATGCAAGCTCTCGCAGCCGCTCACGACGAAGAGTGAGACGAAGGCCGACGAAGTCGTCGTGACTAAGGCCGAGACGAAAGCCGTCACGAACGAAGGGCAAATGACGTTTGCTCCGGTTCGCCGGAAGCTCCCTTCGCGCCGCGCGGGGATCACTCAGGAAGCAACGGTTGCGGGCCATAAGGTCTACATCCGTACGGGCGAATATGAAAACGGCGATATCGGTGAAATTTTCATCGATATGCATAAAGAAGGCGCTGCCTACCGTTCGATGATGAACTGCTTCGCGATTTCGATTTCCCTCGGTCTCCAGTACGGAGTGCCGCTTTCGGAATACGTCGATAAGTTCACCTTCACTCGGTTTGAGCCAAGCGGAATGGTAAACGGACACGCGAACATTAAGATGGCGACCTCGATCGTCGATTATATCTTCCGCGTGCTCGGCATGGAATACCTCGGACGTACGGACTTCCTCCAAGTGAAGCCAACCGTTGCCCCGGTGGATCTGACGACCGAACTCGGCGCCGCTAAAACGGTGTATCCGAAATCGCCTTCGAAACTCCTCGTTTCGAGTGCTCCGGTCGAAGGAATCCAGCGCCAAATGGAAATGGTACTGCCTTCCGCGAACGCCGTGAATCCCGATTCCGGAACTCAGCACCTCGCCGAAATGATGGGGGACGCTCCCCCGTGTGACGGCTGTGGACATACTACCGTACGTAACGGCGCCTGCTATAAGTGCCTGAACTGCGGTAACTCCATGGGATGTTCGTAATCTTTCGCGAGCAGGTTGTTCCTCCGCGGATGGGCGGGCTACGCCCGACCGCAGCGAGAGGATCAACCGTAGCTGGTTCCAAAACTTAAGGGTGAGGACCGGTCGAAAGATCGGTCCCAGCCCAGACAAAAGGCCTTCCCTTAGAATCAGTCACTGGAATTTCTGGCCGACTGAATCTTCAGACACCCGAGAGATCGTTGTTCCTCTCGTCCGAAGAGATTGAATTACGATTAGTCGCTCATCCCGTAAGCCAACTTGGTGGCAGGGGAGCAACGATTTCAAGGGATTTCCCCGCCGTAGCCGATAGATCTGCCGGTAGGATTAATCGGTAGGCGTGCAACCACAGCCTGTTCTCGGGGACTCCGGAGAGAGTCTTCGCGGTCCGGTTATTATAGACGGAGTCTCCGAGAATCGGTGCCCCGAAGTGCGCAAGCGTCGCGCGGATCTGGTGATGGACTCCGGTTTCAATCGTCACTTGGATTTCAAACCTGCGGCCGCCGTCGAGTTCCCGAATACTTTTAATTTCGCTCACACTTCGGGTCGGTTCTCCCCGGATGGCTTTCTGATCGCGAGGATCGACTACCGCCCGCATGCGGCGTTTTGATTTTGCGTCGTGCCCGAGCCAGAGTTCGACGCGACCGAGTTTCAAACTCCCGGTGGATTCCGTAATGGCCCGGTATTCTTTTTTTACCTTCCCTGAGTTCCATACTCCCGAAATTCGGGCGAACGCTTCGGGGGATTTAACGAAGAGGAGGACGCCACTCGTTCCCGTATCGAGTCGATGGACCAGTCCGGGTTCGAGGGGATTCGCGCGCAGGACGGGCATTCGCGGACTCGAGAGCAGCGCCCGGTGGACCGCCGAATCGGGTTCATCCGAGTGAAGGGGAGCCGAAGCGAGGTCTGAGGGTTTTGAGAGGGCGAGGAAGTCTTCGTTTTCGGTGAGGATTTCAGCGGGCGGGAGTGCCGAACTCGGTACGGGAGGATAAAGATCTAGCGCCGCCATGAGGATCGCCAGGGGGAGTGCGATCTCGAGAGTTTTACCCCGGCCGAATAGGGCATCGCCGACGAGTTCATTGTCCGAGAGGAATCCGCTCTCGATCAGTCGGTTCGATCGTCCGCGCGAAATCTTTCCGAAGATTTCCTCGGGCGTAACCGAGTAAAGGTTGGGATGGGATCGAAACGCAGCGTGAATTTCGGAATGAGTTCGTAGTGACTGAAGCGCTTCGGCGACGTGTTCCTCGAGCCTTCGCGTCCCATCGCCCCGGAGAGATAGGGAAATGAGGGTGTTCATTATTGAACTTCCAGTCCGAAGCGTTCCATTTCCGGTAAATGTTTCGACTCTGGATCGATATCTTTTAGGTACGTCACCGCGGATTTTACGATCGTCTTAGAACTCGCCGCGAGTTCGATACGGCCTTCTTTTTTTGCGCGCCGGAAGAGCGTAATCCCGAGGCCACCGAGGTGATAGAAGGATTCGGCCTCTTTGGGTTCAATCGAAACTTTTGCCAGTAAATGGCCTTCGGCCGCGATCAGTTCGGGGAGTTTCGTATCGGGGCCGACTTTTAATCGGGCAAGTTTTGGATTAATGAACGCTCGCGGAGCGGATAGGTCGCCCGTGAGTCGGGTACTGCCGATCATTTGGGTTAGCGTCGTCGAGGCCGCTTCACCTTCTTCGCGGTCGGGTCGATCGAGGAGAATACCTTGGATCGCCATTTTAGGGCCGACGAGGAAGTAGGCCTCGCGAATACGTCCTCGGTCGGGTCGAGACCGAAGGTAGATCCCCTGCGCCCGCTCTTCATCGGGAAGAAAACTATTCGGGACGACGAACCACTGCGTGCGGTCGAGGGGCTTACCCTCAAAAAAGGGCGAAAAAGTTGCCTTCCAGAGTTTCCGACGGATGCCGGTGCACCGGAGCCAATGGGTGAAGCATCCAGCGAGCGTTACCTGATCCTCCGGATGCGGTAGAGTGAGGGGACCCGTATAAGTGAGTCGAGAGTCGAGGCCCCGCCAGTAAATCGTCAGTTTTCCCAGGAAGCGATTCGGTGGACCCCGTTCGTAAGGAAGCCCAAACTCGACCAAGTTTTCCGTTTCCGCGCCCACCTGGAACGGAATGGCACCGGTCGCGTAGAAAAAAGGGAGGGCGATCCAGCGGGGGTCCTTCACGTCGGGCGCGAAGAGAGGAAGTTCTGCCCGAGTGAAAGGACGAATCGATAGATCATTCATCCCGAGGTAAGCGCTCGCACCCAGCGCGAATGTCAGCAGTGCCGTAAAGACGAGAATGCGTTGGGCGGGTTGAGGTTCGCGAGCGGCGGGACGAAGCTCGAGGAGGAAAAGCCACTCGTATAGATTTCGGGCGCGCCCCCCATTCGGCATTTTCCATTCGATCCCGAGTAAATACTGACCGACCGTGGTTCCGAATAATCGATGGCAGAGAAAACTCGAAAAGGGGAGAAGGGCGAGAGGAAAGTAAACGTGGAGTTCTGGGCTCCAAACGGTCCCGCCCTTGGAGCCGGCTAAAAAGGTCCGCGCGGCGGAGTAGAATGCCAGGACCCCCATTAAAAAAATAAAATCAAACGCCGAGGCGAGTGCCCGGGACCGACGGGGGCTGGGTAACGTTCCTTCAGAAGGCAGTTTCATCTCGTCCCAGGTTACACTACACTTCTATCATATGAAAACGGGATTAGGTCTCGTCCTCGGGGCGATCATATTAGTATTCGTTCACCTCTGGAATGGTGGCGTCGTGGGTGATCTCGTTCAGCCCGCGCCTCTGGTCTTCGTGCTCCTCGGCACCTTCCTTTCGACTTTCCTGAGTGCTCCGAAACGCGACTTCTCGCAAGCCTTTGCCGTCCTTCCGGATAGTGCGGAGTTATCCGCGGCGCTGAAAAAGGAACTGATCGAACTCGCATCGTTGGCCCGTAAGGAAGGATTTCTGGCGCTCGATTCCTTTCGCGCGTCGGCCAGCCGAGATTCGCTGAAGGAAGGGATTCAGTATTTAATTTCGGGCTTTGACCAAGGCTCGATTCGCGACCTGTTCGACGCGAGTATTTACCGGAAGAAAGCGGAAGCAGAATCTTCGGTGCGAATTTGGGAAATCGCCGCCGGAGCGGCACCCTCGATCGGCGCGCTTGGCGCGACACTCGGACTCCTGACGGCACTGGCGAAACTCGACGATCCGGCGCAGCTCGGTCGCGGGATCGCTTCCGCCATGGCCGCCGTCTTGTACGGATTCTTTTTCGCGAATTTTGTTTTCTCACCCCTCGCGGCCCGCCGAAGACGGCTGGCGAGCGAATCGATTCTACCCGACGAAATGGTGAAATCGGCCGTGCTCGGCATTCAAGAGGGGTTGAATCCGCATCTGATTGAAGAACGACTGAAACAGGTTGCGAGCGGATGAGCTCGGGATCGTCCAGCACCTCCGGGGTTCGTGATACCTGGACGTTGGCATTTGCAATCGTGATGCTGCTTCTTTTTGCGCTCTTTCTCGTCCTTTATTCGGCAT
Source organism: Oligoflexia bacterium (assembly GCA_025352185.1). Taxonomy (GTDB): domain Bacteria; phylum Bdellovibrionota; class UBA1018; order UBA1018; family UBA1018; genus JACMQW01. The sequence continues at coordinate 10,596 of JANXTV010000511.1, read as the reverse complement.
CTAAAAAAGAGACGGTGAAGCTACGCGATCAGATTGAAACGTTGAAATCTGAAAAATCGAAACCGGCGCCCGCGCGCGAGGCGAACCCGACCGATGAGAATAAAAACGAGCGTGAAGCGGCGACGCTGAACGCGGGCCTCGAAGGGGCGATCCTCGCCGAAGCAAAATCTTTTCTCTCGGTCGATGCGAGCGGTAAGGCATCGAAAGCCTCTCCGGACGTCGAAGTTTTAGATCTGGCGAGCGGAGACTTTCTGGTGCGGATCGCGGCGCCGAATCTCTTCCAGGCCGGGCAGGCGCGGGTCTCTGCGGAAACTCGGAAATTCGTGGATCGCCTGGGTGAACTCATCGTGAAGTCCGGGCGGCGCCTCCGAATCGAAGGGCACGCCGATTTTGATGATTCGGAAGCGATCAGTCGTAAAGCATCGGATTACCCGAATACTTGGGAATTATCGGCGGCCCGTTCTTCCGCATTAGCCCAGTACTGGATGCGGAAGTTTGATTTGGATCCGGTGAAAATAGAATCGGCGGGGTTTGGAAAATTTCGTCCCCTGGAAATGAAACCGGGGCGCCCGTCCCAAGCAAACCGTAGGATTGAAGTCGTTATTTTAAGGGCGGAATAATATGGGTTTAATTAGAGGAGATAGATTCATGAAAAAGTTAGTCAGATTTACCAATGGTTTCCTCGTTCTGGTTTCTGCCAGTGGTTTTATCCCCTCCGTAAGGGCGGCGGATCCCACTCGTTTCGTTTCCGTTTCGGGGTCCTGCATTCGAAATGCGATCCCGGATCGCGGCGCGATTACGGTGACCGCTGAATCGCGGGATGCCGACGGAAAGCGCGCGCAGGCGATGGCGACGAAGCTTTACGAAGCGGTTCGATCGAAGACGGCGGCGTTAAAACTCCCGGACTCGGAGTTATCGACTTCGGAATTCACATCGGAAGAAGCGAAGGAATGGGTGAAAGACCGCATGGTTTCTCGCGGGTTTCACACGCGAATTGGTCTCCGCGTAGAAACTTCCGATACTTCTCGGCTGGGCGAGGTGATGGACCTCGCTTCCCGGGAGGGCATTAAGCAGATCTCGGGGATGCAACTTTTTGTCTCTTCGAAGAAACTACTCGATGAGAAGATGGCCTGCTTGAAAGATGCGGCCGAACAGTCCCGTGCGAAAGCAGACACCTTAGCGAAATCTCTCGGCGCTAAGGTTGGCGAAGTGACTTCGATTCAAGAAAGTAGTTCGGGATATAATCCTCCGCCGATGCCGATGTTCGGAGCCGCGATGGCGATGGATGAGTCTCGCGCCGCGCCCGCCCCGAAAATTGAGGCGGGTAAGGTTGAGGTTTCAATCACGGTAAACGCGACCTTCAGTTTACACTGATTCGCTTGGCGCGGAATACGCCGGGATTTGCTAACCCGGACTGATGCCCGTCGGCTGCGCAGCGTGTCGTGAAGTAAAAGTTTAATTGTCCCTCCGGGGGTGATTCGGTTACGCTCGTTTTTTTACGCGCCTAGACTAGATGACGCTCACGGAAGCGCCTCGGAGAAATGTTCTATGATTAAGGATTATGTCGACGGTAAGTGGGTTCCTTCGTTCGGTAAAGACAGCGTCTCGATTGTGAATCCCGCGACGGGCGTGGAAATCGATCGCTGCCCGATGGGAACTTCGGAAGATGTGAACCGAGCCGTGAAGGCCGCGCACGCCGCGTTCCTCGAATGGCGCCACGTCCCGGTTGCCGAACGCATCCAATTTCTTTTTAAACTTAAGCCGCTCCTCGATGCGAATGTCGAACAGCTCGCCTCGCTCGTTACGCGTGAGCACGGGAAGACTCTGGTCGAAGCGCGAGGGAGTGTAAAACGCGGAATCCAGATGGTCGAGACGGCGACGGGTATGCCGACCTTTCAGAAGGGTGAATTTCTTGAAGACATCGCACGGGGGATTGACTGCGTGACGATGCGCCAGCCGATGGGCGTTTTCGCGGGCATCGCTCCGTTTAACTTTCCCGCCATGGTCCCGTTCTGGTTCTGGCCGTTTGCGATCGCTTCCGGAAACACTTTCGTACTGAAGCCTTCGGAGCGAGTGCCGCTGACGCACCAACTGATTTTCGACTTAATCGAAAAGACCGGTCTTCCTAAAGGGGTAATGAACCTCGTGCACGGTGGAAAAGAAGTCGTTACCGCGCTCTGTACCCACCCCGACGTGAAGGGGACCTGTTTCGTCGGATCGACTCCGGTGGCGAAATACGTCTACGAAACTTCGGCGAAACACGGAAAGCGGTCGCAGGCCCTCGGTGGCGCGAAAAATTTCATGGTGATGCTCCCCGACGCCGTGATGGATAAGTCCTGCGCGACGGCGCTCGAATCGATTATCGGTTGTGCGGGGGAGCGCTGCCTCGCCGGCTCGGTCATCCTTTGCGTGGGCGACGAAACTTATACCCAGGTGAAAGAGCGCATGGTTCGGTCCGCTGCCGACGTATCGGTGGGGGACGGGATGGACCCGCGCGTGCAGATGGGTCCGGTGATTTCGCAGGAATCGAAAGACCGTATCCTGGGCCTGATTAAATCGGCGGTCGACGACGACGGCGCTAAGCTCCTCGTCGATGGCCGAATCGGCGTGGATCAGATGCCGGGTTATTTCCTGAAACCATCGGTCATCGCGGACGTCACCGAAAAAATGAGAGTATCCCAGGAAGAAATATTCGGTCCGGTAGTGCTGCTGGCGAAAGTAAAAACGTTAGACGAGGCGATTGCCTGGATTAATCGATCGAACCTCGCAAATACCACGACGCTCTTTACTCAGAGTGGACCGGCGGCTCGTAAATTCTCGAGTGAAGTCGCACCCGCGATGATTGGGATTAATATTGGAGTTCCGGCGCCGATGTCCTTTTTTAGCTTCGGTGGCTCCCGCGATTCGTTCTTTGGGGATATTAAAGCCCACGGCGCAAATTCCGTTCAGTTCTTTACCGATGAAAAAATCATCACGCAGCGCTGGGTCTCTGATTCGAACGTTTGGTGACCACGATGAAAAAACTACTCATTAAGAACGGTACGGTCGTCACCGCCTCGGATATTCAGAACGCGGACGTTTACATCGAAGGCGAGAAAGTTCACACGATCGGGAAGAACCTCCAAATGGCGGCCGATCAGACGATCGACGCGAAAGGGTGCTATCTTTTTCCGGGCGGGATCGATGCCCACACCCACATGGATCTCCCCTTTATGGGGACGTCGTCGAGTGATGACTTCGAGTCGGGTACGCTCGCGGGTCTCCACGGGGGAACGACGACGATCATTGATTTTGCGTTCCAGTCCCACGGTAAGTCGCTCGCCGAAGGCTTAAATGTCTGGCACGAGAAGGCCGCCGGAAAAGCGGTGGGAGATTACGCGTTCCACGTCGCGGTGACTGATTTTAATGAGAATTCGCGGAAGGAAATCCAGGCGCTCGTTGAAGAAAAAGGAGTGAGCTCCTTTAAGACGTTCATGGCCTATAAAGGCGCGATCATGGTCGACGATCGGCAGATCCTCGGACTCATGAACGAAGTGAAAAAATTTGGCGGGATCGTGACCACTCACGCCGAAAACGGCGATCTCGTGGACATGTTGATCCAGGAAAACCGTGCGAAGGGAAATACGGCTCCGAAGTACCACGCGCTTTCACGCCCGCCGATCGTCGAGGCCGAAGCAACGGGTCGGGTGATGGATCTCGCCTTCGAAGGTGGGCATCCTCTCTATATTGTGCACATGACCTGCGAAGACGCGATTAACCGTGTCCGCCAAGCGATGATGCGAAACCAACGCGTACACGTCGAGACTTGTATCCAGTACTTACTCCTCGACGATAGCGTTTACCTCGAAGAAAACTTCGGCGGGGCGAAGTACGTGATGAGCCCCCCGATCCGTAAGAAGAAAGACCAGGCTGCGCTTTGGTCCGCGATTAATCAGAACTTGGTGGAAGTTGTCGCGACCGACCACTGCCCTTTCTGTATGGACCAGAAAAAAGCCGGCATTAATGACTTTTCTAAAATTCCGAACGGTGGCCCGGTGATTGAACACCGGATGGAGCTACTGTTCTCCGAAGGCGTTGTGAAAAACCGCATTAGTATAAATAAATTCGTGGAAGTCACCTCGACCGCGCCCGCGAAAATTTTCGGGATGTTCCCGAAAAAAGGAACGATCGCGGTCGGTGGGGATGCCGACATCGTCATCTTCGATCCGAACGCCGAGCATAAGATTTCGGCTACGACTCACCATATGAAATGCGATTTCAGCATGTTCGAGGGGTGGGAAGTGAAGGGGAAATGTCGGACGACGATCCTTCGCGGAGTCGTGGCCGTCGATCAGGGTAAAGCCCTCGTCGGTAAGGGGTTCGGTAAATATATTTCGCGCTCGAAATTCGGGCAGCCTCTGAATACGTAAAACTTAGAAAAAGGAGCATTCCATGGCCCAGATGGTGAAAGCCGGCATTATCCAGTTAGCAAATAAGGTCGATACCTCGAAGAGTTGCGAAGAGCACCGGAAGGGGATGATCGAAGCCCATATTCCGTTTATTGAGAAGGCCGCGAAACAAGGCGTGCAGATGCTTTGTTTTCAGGAAGTTTTCACGGGCCCTTATTTCTGCCCTTCCCAAGATAAGAAATGGTACGGCCTCGCCGAAGCCATTCCCGAAGGTCCGACGACCCAGCTGATGTGCGAACTCGCGAAAAAGCACAAGATGGTGATCGTGGTTCCGATCTACGAAGAAGCGATGAAGGGCGTCTATTATAATACGGCGGCCGTGATCGACGCCGACGGAACGTACCTTGGGAAATACCGGAAGAACCATATCCCGCAGGTCGCGGGCTTCTGGGAGAAATTCTTTTTTAAGCCAGGAAACCTAGGCTACCCCGTCTTTAAAACTGCCTACGGAAACGTCGGCGTCTATATTTGTTATGATCGCCACTTCCCGGAAGGCGCTCGTGCGCTGGGACTGAACGGCGCAGATATCGTCTTTAATCCGTCGGCGACCGTGAAGGGTCTCTCCCAGTACCTCTGGGAACTCGAACAGCCGGCTCACGCGGCGGCGAACGGTTACTTTATCGGCGCGATTAACCGCGTGGGGACGGAAGCTCCTTGGAATATTGGCGAGTTTTACGGCTCCTCCTACTTCGCGAGTCCGCGTGGGAAGATCATCGCGCAGGGCTCTCCCGATAAGGACGAGTTAATCGTGGCCGATCTGAATTTTGATGAAATACGCGAAGTCCGAGATACTTGGCAGTTCTACCGCGACCGTCGTCCGGAGACCTACACTCCGCTTACGGACCTTTAATTTCGGCTAAACTTACGGAGCCCGACATGACCGATAAAAATAAATACCGTAGTAACGAAGAGATTCTCGCCGTCCGGAAAAAACATTTCCTTCATACGGCCGGGCTCTATCATCCATCGAAACCCCTACAGCTCGTGAAAGCGCAGGGGGCCTACGTTTGGGATTCCGAGGGAAAAAAATACCTCGATTCAATTGGTGGGATTGTTTGTATTTCGGCGGGTCATAACCATCCCCGGATTAAAAAGGCGATGATGAAGTTGCTGGAGGACGATACGATCCAGCACACGAGCACACTCTACCTTACGGAATACTCGGTCGATGCGGCGAAAGCGCTCGTCGAGGAAGCCCCGAATGGACTCGACCGCGTTTCGTTCACAAATTCGGGTTCGGAAGCAAATGAGCTGGCCATCATGGCGGCCCGGCACTCGACCGGTGAGACGATGGTCGTAAACTTGCGCCATTCGTACCACGGAGGAACGGCGGCGACGCTCGCTTCCTGCGGACATAGCTCCTGGCGTTTTAAGGCCCAGCCGGTAACGGCGACGACCTCCGCGCTCGAACCGAACTGCTACCGGTGTCCGTTTGGTAAGAAACCAGATAGTTGTTCTTTTGAGTGCGCGAAGAATGTCGAAACGACGATCCAAACTTCGACAAACGGAAAAATCGCGGCTTTCATCGCCGAGCCCGTTATGGGTGTTGGTGGTTTTATCGCGCCCCCGAACGAATATTTCCACCAGGTCTCGAAGATCGTCCATAACTACGGCGGAAAATATATTTCTGACGAAGTCCAAACGGGGGCGGGGCGCTGCGGAGGAAATTTCCTCCTGACGAAAGAAATTGGAATCGACGCCGACATGGTGACGATGGCGAAGGGCTTCGGCAACGGGGCCGCCATTGGCGCCGTACTGCTGAAGACTGAAGATGCCGAAAAAATGGCGGGTAAGGCGTATTTTAACACGTTCGGTGGCGACGCTTACCAAACGCTCCAAGCGAAACTGACGATGGATATTATTCGCGAAGAAGGACTGGTCGCGAATGCGAAGGCCATGGGCGCGCTCCTGAAGGACGGCCTCGAACAAATGAAGAAAAAATATCCGGTGATCGGGGATGTTCGCGGTCGCGGGCTGCTCCTCGGTGCCGAACTCGTGAAGGACCAAGCGACTAAAACTTTCGCGACCGAAGAAGCACTCGCTTTCATGGATCTCTGTAGAGACCGGGGTTTACTCCTCGGAAAAGGCGGTCTCATGGGGAACGTCGTACGGATCGCACCAGCGCTCTCGATTAACCGAGAAGACGTCAGTTTTATGCTTAAAGTTATGGACGAATCGTTTGCGGAACTGGAGAAGGTGCGAAAGAAATGACGACCGCGGGAACGGTTACGGGAAAGTCATACGACCAGGTTTTCTGTGGGCTCGGTGAGCCGCTGGATCTGAAACGCGCGCAAGTCGAGGCGAGTCGTTGTTTTTATTGCTACGATGCTCCTTGCATTGAAGCTTGTCCGACCGGGATCGATATCCCGAGCTTTATTCGGAAGATCGGAAATGGGAATGTTCGGGGCGCGGCGCTCGATATCCTGGGTTCGAATATTCTGGGCGGCACTTGCGCCCGAGCTTGTCCGGTGGAAACCCTATGCCAGCAAGCGTGCGTGCGCGAAGCTTCCGAAGAGAAGCCCGTAGAGATCGGTCTCCTGCAGCGTTACGCGACCGATGAGTTTTTTAAATCGGGGGAAAAACCGTTTCGTCAGGCAAAGTCGACCGGTAAATCGGTTGCCGTGATCGGCGCCGGGCCGGCGGGACTCTCGGCGGCGCATCGACTCGCGCTTCTCGGAAATTCCGTGACGATTTTTGAGGCGAAGGAAAAGGCCGGCGGTTTAAACGAGTATGGACTCGCGCCCTATAAGATGACGGACGACTTCGCCCAGAAGGAAGTGGCATTCGTAATGAGTGTCGGCGGAATTAAGATTGAGCACGGGAAAGCTCTCGGCCTTGATCTGAAAATTACTGATCTGACCTCGAAGTTCGACGCGGTTTTCCTCGGGGTCGGCTTGGGGGCAGTGAATCGACTCGGTATCCCCGGTGAAGCGGCCGAAGGCGTTCTCGACGCGGCTAAATTTATTGAGAAGATCCGCCAAGTAAAAGATCTGGCGAAGATTCCCGTTGCCCGCAACGTCGTCGTCATCGGGGGTGGGAATACCGCGGTCGATATCGCGATTCAAATGAAGAAACTCGGAGCCGAGTTCGTGACCATCGCCTATCGTCGCGGCGTCGAGCAAATGGGCGCGACCCACCACGAGCAAGAACTCGCGCAGACCCACGGGGTTCTGATTAAAACGTTCGTGAAGCCGGTCGGCATCGTTTCCGCGAACGGGAAAGCTACCGGGATTGAACTCGAGTACACCGCACTCGACGGGGCGGGGAAGCTCGTCGGTACCGGAACGAAATTCACCTTGCCGGCGGAACAGATTTTTAAAGCGATCGGCCAGACTCTCGATTCCGAGAATCTTGTCGCATCGGCTCCGGACTTGAAGTTTCAAGGCGGAAAAGTTTCCGTAAATGCGGACTTTTCGACGAATCTCGCGAAAGTATTCGCGGGGGGTGATTGTACCGGCGTCGGCGAGGACCTGACGGTCACCGCCGTTCAGCAGGGGAAGCTTGCGGCTGAGGCAATTCATGTAAAACTTGGCGGAAGTCTTGAATCACTACCGAACGCAGTTTTAGGGCGGGGAAATTAAATGGCGGATCTAACCTGTAAAATTGCGGGCGTGAAATCGCCGAACCCTTTCTGGCTCGCATCGGCGCCGCCTACGGATAAGAAATATAATGTTGAGCGTGCCTTTAAGGCGGGTTGGGGCGGTGTCGTGTGGAAGACGCTCGGCGAAGATCCGCACGTCGTGAACGTGAGTTCCCGTTACGGCGGCGTGGATTTAAACGGTAACCGGATGATGGGCTTGAATAATATCGAGTTGATTACCGATCGTCCGCTCGAAGTGAATTTACGGGAAATCACCGAAGTGAAGCGCGAATGGCCGGAACGGGCGATGATCGTATCGCTCATGGTTCCGTGCGAAGAAGAAAGCTGGAAAAAGATTTTAAAACGGGTCGACCAAACCGGGGCCGACGGCATTGAACTTAATTTCGGATGTCCGCACGGAATGAGTGAGCGCGGGATGGGAGCCGCCGTTGGGCAGGTTCCCGAATATGTGGAGATGGTGACCCGCTGGTGTAAGCAGAACACCCGGATGCCCGTTTTCGTGAAGTTGACACCGAATATTACGGACGTACGGATTCCGGCTCGCGTGGCGAAGGCGGGCGGGGCAGACGCCGTTTCTCTCATTAATACGATTAACTCGATCGTGTCGATTGACCTCGACGCCATGGCGCCGACCCCCGTCGTGGGCGGGAAGGGGACCCACGGCGGCTACTGCGGTCCGGCGGTAAAACCGATTGCTCTAAATATGGTTGCCGAAATTTCCCGGGATCCTTTAACCCGGGGATTACCGATCTCCGGAATTGGCGGAATCGGAAACTGGCGGGACGCGGCCGAGTTTATTTCGCTCGGTTGCGGGAGTGTTCAAGTCTGCACGGCGGCGATGCATTACGGTTTTAAAATTGTCTCCGACATGACCGATGGACTATCGAACTGGATGGACTCAAAGGGTTATAAGAATCTCGACGCGTTTATGGGCCGCGCGGTTCCGAATGTGAAAAATTGGAACGAGCTCGATCTGAATTTTAAAACCATCGCGAAAATTCGCCAAGACGAATGCATCAACTGCGGGCTCTGCTATATCGCCTGCGAGGATACGTCCCACCAGTCGATTTCGGTAACGAACCGTAAATACGAAGTGATCGAAGAAGAATGCGTGGGTTGTAATCTCTGCGCGTTGATTTGCCCGGTGGATTGTATTTCCATGGTTCCCCAGGAAACCGGGATGCCTTATTTACCGTGGACGAAACATCCGAATAATCCGATGCGCGTGAGCTAACCGAATTATTTCGACTTTCCGAAAGAGGATATTCGCTTGGAAAAAACTGCTCATCACTCTTCTAACCGCTATTCGAATGAAGATCTTGCCGCCATTCCGATGAGCGGAAGGACGTGGAAAACCACGAATTTTGCGGCGCTCTGGATCAGCATGAGTCTCTGCATTCCGACCTATATGCTTTCGAGCTCGCTCATCGAAGGGGGCATGAACTGGTGGCAGGCGATCCTCACGATTTTCCTCGGAAACACGATCGTCCTCGTTCCGATGCTTTTAAATGGGCATGCGGGCGCGAAGTACGGGATCCCCTTTCCGGTATTTGCGCGGGCGAGCTTCGGGATGCGCGGGGCGAATATTCCGGCCATGCTCCGGGCGATCGTCGCCTGCGGATGGTTTGGAATCCAAACGTGGATAGGCGGCTACGCGATCTTCCAGATGTTGAAAGTCTGGTGGCCCGCCCTCGGCACGATGGGTTCGATATTTCCTGATTCCTGGGGGCTCGATACGGTACCGGCTCTCACGTTCCTTGGCTTTTGGGCCGTGAATATGTTCGTGGTTTATCTGGGCGTCGAGAGTATCCGGAAACTCCTTATCTTTAAGGCGATCTTTCTTCCGGTCGCGGTTTTGGCGCTCCTTTTTTGGGCGATTTCGGCCAGCCACGGACTCGGGCCGATTCTCGATCAGCCATCGAAGTTTGCCGACTCTTCGGCATTCTGGGCTTACTTTTTTCCGGCCCTGACGGGGATGGTGGGATTCTGGGCGACGCTTTCGTTAAATATTCCTGACTTCACGCGCTACGCGAAATCCCAGCGGGATCAGGTCGTCGGCCAAGCCATCGGCCTCCCTCCCGCGATGACGCTATTCGCTTTCGTCGGTGTGGCCGTCACGAGTGCGACTACGATCGTATTCGGGGAAACCATTTGGGATCCGGTCGTGCTCGCGGGACGTTTCGATTCGAAGCTTCTCGTGACGTTTGCGATGATCGCGGTCGCGCTGTCGACGCTCGCCACGAATATTGCGGCGAACATCGTGAGTCCGGCGAATGATTTCGCGAATCTTGCGCCCGAAAAGATTAACTTTAGGGTTGGAGGTTATATTACCGGGATCATTGGGATCCTCATTTTCCCTTGGAAACTCATTGCGGACCCGCACGGGTATATTTTTAAGTGGCTGATTGCGTATTCGAGCCTACTGGGACCCGTCGGCGGCATCATGATTGCCGACTACTGGCTCATCCGCCGCGGACGCCTGGAGGTTTGGGACCTCTACCGCTTGGAGGGACGTTACGGGAGGGTGAACGCGGTGGCGCTCGTCGC
>JANXTV010000123.1 GCA_025352185.1 Oligoflexia bacterium | reverse complement strand
GCATTAATCGCCGGATCGTTTTCAATCGGGGTTTCTTTTTTTAACTGCTCGAAGGACTGGACGCCCATCTGATTCATCTGGGAGTCGGGCATCGCAATAAACTGGCTCCGACCCATGGGCGAAGTCGCGCACGCAGTCAGAAACGTCCCTAAAAAGCACAGTATTTTAAGCATAAGTCACCCTAACGGAAACTCTGCATAAATTAAACCGAAACGATCTCGAGGACTTCGGGAATGGCGTCACGGAGTCGGCTTTCGATTCCGTCCTTTAGAGTGGCCGTCGAGCTCGGGCATCCGGCGCAAGAACCTTGCATATGAACGTAAACGATTCCATCTTCGAAACGATCAAACGAAATATCCCCACCGTCCATCGCGACGGCCGGACGGATTTCTTGGTCCAGGATTTCTTTAATTTTCGTTTCGATCGCGGCCATCGCTCCCGACGATGCTTTTGCGTGGGCTTCCGCGGCCATTCCTTCTTCGTTCACCACGATCTCGTCGCGGTTCAGGTGATCTTCGAGGGTTTGCGAAGTGCTCTTATGGACGATGTCCCAGTCGCCTTCTTCGGTCTTCGTCACGGTTACGAAATCTTTTCCAATCATCACTCCCCGAATTCCCGGAACGGCGAAAAGTTTCGCGGCGAGGGGCGACGCTTTCTCGGCGTCGACGGCGTTTCCGAAATTCGCCGTCGTGCGGGATTTCAGCAGCTGTCGGTTAACCGAATATTTTAAGGTGTTCGGGTTCGGGGTAAACTCGAGGGAGACATAAACAGGGTTGGTCGCGCTCATGATGAAAACTCCTTAAAGAATTGCCAAGCTTGGCGCTTCTCAGTTCTAATGGACTAACTGAATCTAGACCCTACGGTCATACCCGATTTCTCTAAAGGATACCACGAATGTTGCTCCGCAATATAACCTTTACGCTCCTCTTCCTTCTGGGATTAAACCCCTTAAATCCGGCCCGCGCGGCCTGGGTTTTCGACAAGGCCTCGGGTCAGACCCTCTCCTTTAAGGACGATAAAAGCGGAAAGTCCGAAAACCTGAAAACCGAGGCTCCCGCGCCCTCGTTCGTATCGGTTTTAACCGATCCCGAGTCGGGTACCGGGTATGCCCTGTTCGAAGCCCGCTCCTGCCGAACCTGCGAAGCCGCGAATACGAGTCTGTTCCTCCAGCGGATCGACGGGAAGGGAAAGGCGACTTCCTTCGTTTACCCCGGCCGGATCACCGATCCGAAAAAGGGCGCTCTCGTCTACAGTGGCCGCCTCTTTTACGGCCACTGCCTCCCGTCGGTAAAAGCGGGGATCGTTACCCACCAACTTGAATCCGTCGACCGCCGGGGCGCCCAGAAGAGCGTTCTGATTGCCGAACCCGGCCCGCAGTACGTCTACGAAGTCCTCCTCGAACGTAAACTTCCGAATGTGAAGACGACCCTCGATCTCGTAAAACGAAAAGTCTGCATGGAAGTCCCGGGACGAAATCGCACCGTCCTCCGCAAGCCGCTCGATCTGTCTCCGAAAAAGGGACTCGATGACGAGGAAGAGGACGATGAAGATAAGAACGACGAGAAAGCCCCCGACGGGAAAACTCCCGAGGCAGGCGATAAGAAAGCTGCCGGCGAAGAATCCTGATTGAACATCCCGCCTTCCTCCGGTAAATCCGCCGGATGAAGAAATCCTCGGGAAAAAAGGCCACCGCGCCGGCGGCGAAGAAGAACTTTACGACCGTAAACGAGCGTCCCGACGGTCGGCAGATGATCCGAGAGGCAAAACTCGAACGATTCCCGAATCGCACGAAAGTGCGTCGCTACGTCGTTGAATTCACCTGCCCCGAGTTTACCTGCATGTGTCCGGTCACGGGATTTCCCGACTTCGCGACGATCATCATTAAATATCAGCCCCGCGATTACTGTGTGGAACTGAAAAGCCTGAAACTTTACATTAACCAATTCCGCGATCAGGGAATCTTTCACGAAGACGTTTCGAACCGCATTCTCGATGATCTCGTGGAACTCCTCGACCCTTGGGAAATGGAAGTGGTCGGCGACTTTTCCGTGCGCGGAAACATTAAGACCGTGATTCGCGCGAACCACGTGCGTAAAGGCAGTTAACGTGTTCGGACGCTTTTTACTCACGACGGTCCTCGTCCTCCTCGGCACCGGATGCGCGAATGTCAGC
>JANXTV010000110.1 GCA_025352185.1 Oligoflexia bacterium | reverse complement strand
CGCCCCGAAGGGGTGAAGGGCAGGAGCCCTTCATAAATCCCGGTGTCTTTTGATCAGGGTCCGAAAATCACCCGTTACTGCCGAGGACAGTTCGACTGCAGGTCCTGTGCGCGGATCACGGAGAGTGCTCGTTCGTGAGTGGCCTCGAGAATGACCGGAGGCGCGACGTGATGCAGGTTCGCCTCCTGCCAGCGATCCGCACAGAGGCACCAGCGGTCTCCGGGCTTCAGCCCTTTAAACTGAATCTCGGGGAGCGGGTTAACGAGGTCGTTTCCCTGGTGCTTCGAAAAATCTAAAAATGCCTTCGTGACTTCGCTGCAGACGACGTGGACTCCGCGATCCTCGGGACCGCTCGCGCAGTATCCGTCGCGGTAGAATCCCGTTCCTTCCGAGCACCGAATTAAATGAGTCCCTAAAACATTCGTTCTATTTTTATCGAGGACGATGCTCCCGGGATGGGGAGTGGAAATGCAGGCCGCGGCGAAGAAAAGTCGAGATGCTATCATTCGTGATCGAGTTCTCACGACTCTAGGTTACCACTTTTCGTGGAATTCGCCGCGGTTCTCGCGTGGTTCATTAACTTTAGGCTTTCGATCGATGAAGGGTTGCTTGTCGTTCCTAGTGTCGAATGAGAGGTTTTTTCGGTGGGAGTTTCCTCGGATAGAAAAGAGAACTGGAAAACGCTGAGTCCGGAAATGGGCGAGAGGATTATTCAGATGGCCCTCGAAGACCGGACCGCGTTCGAAGATATTCATTCGCAGTTCGGACTGGGTCCGAACGAGGTGGTCCTCTTTATGCGTGCCCACCTGAAGCCGGTCTCTTTCCGGCGGTGGCGAAAGAGGATTTCGAACCAGGGACACTTAAAAAATCGAAAATTAAACGAATTCGAAAATGGTCTCAAGGTCACTCGTTTTAAGTCGAAAAAACAGCGAACCGACGGATCGATCAAGAATCGAAAATGATTTCTTACCGCTTTAATCGGAGCCGAATCGGACCCCGGAATTCCGACGGGTCCACGACCCGTCCCGACTGGAGAATCTCGATCTTCCCCGCGTGGACGAGCCTTCGCGCGGCTTGGCGAACGAGTTCCATCGTTTCCGAGTCTCGCTTCTGTGCATCGGAAAGGACCTCCGACGGACAAACAGTCGAGGTCGACGCGCGCCGAGTGAGCAGCTCGAGGATCGCGGCTTCGTAATTTTCCGCGAGCGTCCCTTTCGATCGGCGACATTTTTCACCGCAGTATTTCACCTCCGCCCAGTTTCGTTCCCACTTCTTACGCCACGTGATTTCGCGTCCGCAAACGAGGCAGTTTTTAGGAGGCTGAGCGGTTTTCATCGTTCAAGGTTTCTGGGGGATTTTAGTTTTCAGCCTCGGCGTCGCAAAATCAAGAAAAGCCCGAACCTTCAGCGGAAGCGCACGTGTGCTCAGATAGACAAGCTGGACGGGCCACGGCGGCGATTCGTATTCTCTTAAAATGATTTTCAGCTTTCCCGATTCCACGTACTGAGCGATCTGGTAGGAAAGGAGGCGAGTGACTCCGACGTCCGCGACGGCCGCGTCGACGGCGGCTTCCACCGTCGTAACGATCAGTCGCGAACGAACTGGGATGGCCGAGATCGCGGTACCTTTCGTGAAAATCCACGAATGAGGTAAAGTCAGTTCGCGGTTCGAAATGCAGGCGTGGCGCGAGAGATCTTTCGGTGTTTTCGGAATTCCGTGTTTCGTGAAGTAACCCGGACTTCCACACACGACTTCTCGAATTACCCCGATCTTCGTAGCGATCATCGCACTGTCGGGGAGTTCACCGATACGAACGGCGAGATCAACGTGCTCTTCGATGAGGTCTACGAAACGATCGGTTAAGCTCAGCTGAACATTAATATGGGGGAAAGCAGTCAGGAACTCCGCCACTACGGGAAGAATATGAAGTCTTCCGAATACGACCGGGGCGGTGATGACCAGTTCCCCGCGGGGGGCCGCGTATTCTCCCGAAGCCGTACGCTCGGCTTCTTCGACTTCCTCGAGAATCTGGCGACAGGCCTCGACGTATTTACGGCCGGTGTCCGTGAGTTCCAATTTACGCGTCGATCGAATGAGAAGTCGGGTCTCCAGATGCGATTCGAGTTCTGAGATTTTTCGACTGACCGTGGCGAGTGGCATTCTTAATTTTCGGGAAGCAGCGGACAAACTTCCCGATTCGACGACGGTTATCAGGAGCGACATGGATTCGAGACGGTTCATAGTTCCTTCCAATTATTGGAAGAGTGTCTCACAAACACACCCAGTACCCAATAAATATGGAAGAGTCTAATTTAGGTGGATAAGGCATTTCCGCTTTAGAAAACCAAAGGACCTCCCATGTCACGACTCCCGATTCCCGCAACTATCGAAGCCGCCCCCCTCGCTTCCCAGCCCCTACTCGAGGCCGTGAAAAAGCAATTAGGCGTCGTGCCGAACCTCTTTCGCCTCGTGAGTAATAGTCCCTCGGCGCTTGAAGGTTACTTAGCTTTATCCGGCGCCTTGTCGAAAGGAACGTTACCCGCACCGACCCGAGAGCGAATCGCGCTGGCGGTAGCTGAGGTGAACGGGTGTAGTTACTGTTTATCGGCCCACACGTATTTAGGAAAGAATCTGGCGAAATTAGACGATGCCGAAATGGCGGCGAACCGAAATGGAACTTCGCATGACCCGAAAGCCGATGCCGCCGTACGATTCGCGGTTAAGGTCGCTCGGGAGCGGGGTCACGTGAGTCCGGACGTACTTCGCGCCGTCCAAACCGCGGGTTACGACAGCGCCCAGATTATCGAAATCGTACTCCACGTGGCTTTAAATACCTGGACAAATTATATAAACGAACTCGCGGAGACGGAGATCGATTTCCCAGTCGTTATGCCCCGGGATCGGTCTTAATTTTTAGGTGGGTAGTAGGGGACACCACTTATCTCGATAAATTCCTGCGGAATCGTAGAGTGCGGCCTGGCGTTCGGTATTGAAGACTCGGTCCCGCCCGTCCTGGCCCACTCCCGCGAGGTAAGCCCAGTTTCCCCAGTTACTGGTGGCATCGTAATCGATCAGATTTTTCTCGAAATAGTCGGCCCCGAGTCGCCAATCCACACGGAGCGTTTTCGCGAGGAAACTTGCGACGTTCTGGCGACCGCGATTCGACATCCATCCGGTAGCGTTAAGCTCCCGCATATTTGCGTCGACGAAGCGGTCACCCGTATCGCCTCGGCACCAGCACTCAAAATCGTGGAGCGAACGATCGGCCGCCGGGTCTCTCGGTAGCCAAGTTTTCGCCGGCGTTTTCATCTTCTGGAAAAACTTCGCACCCCATTTTTCGGAAATGAATTTAAAGTAGTCGCGCCAGATGAGTTCAAAAAATAACCAGTAGGTCGAATCGTTCGCTCCGTTATTTTTCTCATATTTTTTAAGCTCGAAATAAATACGACGGGGAGAAAGTGCGCCGACCGAAAGGTATGGAGAAAGTTTCGAGGAGTCATCCCAGTCGACGAGTCCATTCCGGGTTTCCTTGTAAGATCGAATTCGATTGCTCCCCTCGAGATAGTAGTCGAGGCGTAAGATTCCCGCCCGCTCACCCGGGGTAATGCGCTCGGATGGACCGCTCACCGAGATTTCACCGTTCGGATCCCAGCCCGGGACGGGCGAAGACCAGGAACCCGGTTTCGGAAGTACCTTCGGGGTTTCGGCCTCCGGCCGAACGATTAACCGATATTCGACCGCCTTACGGAATTGCGTGAAAACCTCGGGGGAATTCGCCGGCGCGAAAGGCAGATCAGCGGGATGGAGGAGCGGGCTCCCGGGATCGGCGCGAACTTTACCTTTAAAAAGTTCGCCCATCGCTCGCTCTTCGGAGTTTTCTTCGTGGATCGGCAGGGAAGTAAAAAATAGGGTGTCCGCCCCGAAAGATTCGGCGACTTCGGGAAGGACCGAAGGGGAGGGTCGATCGAAAACCAGGAGAGTTCCCCCGAGATTCTCGACGGATTTCCGAAACTCGGCGAGCGATCGTAATATAAATTTACGTCGAATCGGATTTGCGCGTGAAAAAGAGGGGGTCGTACACCAGGCCATTACTCCCGAGGTCGCCGTAGCGGCGAACTCCGAGAGGGATCGATTATCGTGAATGCGTAAATCGTCTCGGACCCAATAGACCGCTTTCATATCTTTTTTTCCGCGGCGAAGACGATGAATAGATTCAGCACGAAAAATAGAAATGCCGGAACTTTAGCGTACAGAGGATCACGGATTTTTATCCGCACGAAAACCGCCACGAGCATCATCGCCGCGAGGCTCGCGGCGGAGAGCTGAAGGAGCGGTGTCGAGAAAAACCCGAGGGTGAGCCCGATGCTCCCCGCGATTTGGAGCGCGCCGGTGAGTTTACGGTAACGGTCCATTTCGTAGCGCTGAAATTCCAAGGCCATTCTCTTCGATAGAAAACAGCTCGTTCCGTACCACGCGAAAGACGTGAGCGAGATCAGCTGGGCAATTTCTCGGAGATTAGGCATAGTAGGGTCGACATTACCCAAAAAAATGGGTTACGGAAAAATTAGAACTGAATTTTAAAAGGAAGAAAAATGGAAACCATGCTGCCCGCTCTCCAAATCATTCTAGCCATCGGGCTGTTAAACGTATGGTTACTTCGTTCCAGCCGGGCGACTCCCTACCGTGGAGGGCAGGCGGCTAACATTCGCGAGGAGTTTAAAGCATATGGTCTTCCGGACGGTTCGCACTATGTAATCGGAGTTCTGAAGGTGGGTGCGGCGCTCGCGCTCATCCTCGGATTTTGGTGGCCGGTCACGATCTTTCCTGCCGCCGTCCTCATCTTTTTCCTGATGATCGGAGCCGTCACGATGCACCTTAAAATCCGAGATCCCTTTAGAAAGTCGGTTCCCGCACTCTTGATGCTCGCGATGAGCGCGTCTCTCATCACGCTAGTCCGCTAAAATATTAATCTGACTTAGCATAGTCCCGTCAGTCCCGCCTTCGTAGTGACTAGAATTTAAATTTGAGTTTTTACCCTTTCTTTCGGTAAACGGAGGCGGATAGGGTGGGACATGGTCCGGATGGCCGCTCTCCTCCTTTTCGTCCTCTTCGCCGCCATCGCCGTATTCCACATCGTCTGGGGAATTCGCGGCCCGCATCCCGATTCTCCCGTCATTCCCCGCATCGACGGTCGCCCGGTTTTCGTGCCGTCGCGTCTCGCCGGATTTACGGTCGCCGGTGCCTTCCTCGTCGGCGCCGCCCTCGTGGCCTACGCTGCGAACTGGATCGCCGCCCCCATTTCGCCGAGGATCCTGCAGGGACTGTTACGGTTCATGG
>JANXTV010000069.1 GCA_025352185.1 Oligoflexia bacterium | reverse complement strand
GGGTGGTCGGGACACCGACGGTCACCGGATGGGTCGGGTCGATAATAAAAGCGGCCGAGAATGAAACTGGTAGGAGGAGCCCACCCCCGGCAATATTCCCATTAAACAGACCGATCGTCGGTGTGAAGTGCCCCGTGAACGAAACGTTTAATCCCACGGTTTGGGTAAAGAGCAGGGCGGCCCCATCGTACTCGGCGAGTAAGCTCCCGCCCGCGGCGATATAATTTCGAATTGCGGTAACGTAGTTTACCGAAACCGCCGTGATCACGACTTTTCTCGAGAGAACGACCACGGTCACCCCGTCGACTAAGAGTTTTCCCGCGACGATCTCGGCGTCTGAATAGAGCGTCGTCGGAATACCCATCGCGGTAAATCCGGCGCGGATCGCGGTGGATGATCCCTCGGCGGGATCGATTGAAATACCTACGACCGTATTCTTCGGAGAAAAGACTCCCGACTGGCAAATCGGATCGACGCCCGGAACTCCCGTCGGCGTCGGACTCGGAACGGGGGTCGGGCTCGGGGTAACCGAAGGCGAAGGACTCGGCACCGGTGCCGGCTCGCAGTAGGCCACGTCCACCGTCGACTCGGCCGTGCCCAGCTCATCGAGCGACACGAGATTCATCTCCGGAACGTAAGTATGGGTTACCACCCGGCCGTCGACTTTCGTGCGAATCGAAGTCGCATCCATTCCCCGGTGAGTGAGCGGAAACTCTTTCACGAGATTTAGTTTTACACTCGTGAGCGTACCGATTCGGTTTAAGCCACTCACGTAGCTCGCGTCGTTCATTTCGACTTTTACACCATTCGCCAGGCCCACGAGTTCGAGAGTTCCGTAGGCGTATTCATTCTCGCCGACTCGGGGAACCGTGGCGGGATCCGTATAGGCAATCGCCGAAATCACGAGCGGTCGTCCACCCTGGAGGTCTTGAAACTTACGGAGAACGGATTCGGGAGAAATTTTTTCTCGGTAGGACGGGGTGACGGTGACGCCCCCCACGACGTGAGCCGGTGCGGTCCGCGTACAATACCTTGCCTTCGCCACCACTTCGATTCCCTGCGGATCGGGAACGGGAATGACTCCGGCGGGATAGTCGGCGCAAATATCGTTCTCGTCCGATATGATGATGATCGCGAGCGCGGCATCGGTTCGGTAAAATCCTTGGCCGCGAATTTCCGCGAGTCGATCATCGTCGAGGGACCGCGTGAGGGAATACATTCCAATCTCGCCACCATCGGTGTCGTTATCCGTACGGACATGGGTGAGGTCAGAACGAAGGCCCGCCCGAATTTCCGGTAAAGTTAGAAGATCTGAGCGAAGGACCTTTGCGTTTCCCGTGCGGCTGTACGAATAAAGACGACCCGTATAGGTCGACGCTCCACCGTGGGCCAGCATCACGCCGATCCGGTAATCCACGTCCGAAGGAAGTGCGGCGATAAAAGCATCGACGCCGTCCGAAACTTTTAAGCGTTCATCGTCCAGCGATCCCGAAGTATCGAGCATGAAAAGGAGGTCGACTTTTTTTGTGATCGCGGCGGCCGGCTGAGTGTAACGATCGTTAAAGCATCCGAGCGTCGGTGCCGGACTCGGCACGACGAGCGGAGTTCCGAGGCCCGGGTCGAACGCGTGATCGATATCCTGCTGAGCGGATGGAGTCACTTCACAGCCAGCACCGAGAAACAGAAAAAGAAGCGCGGCCGAAACAACGAAGGCCCGCGGAGAGCGGATGCGTCCGTTCCCGATTAGAAGCGCAGATTTCGATGAAACCCACTCGCCCTTAGCCATATCCCTATTTTCCGCCCGTTTAACTCACTGCGCTACATAAATCTTTAGTGATGTTAACAGTTTATCTATCCCATTGATCTCCTAGCTGATTCCTGACTTTATGTTAAATTGTTTTAGTTTAAATCTACCTGTTTTCAACCGGATTCCGGTGAAAATTTACACCGAATGGCGCTCGTAAAATCCGCCCGAACCCCGTAATTTTAAAGCATGAAAACGATCGAACACCGCCGCCACGCGAAGCGAACCAAACCCTCCCCCCATATCAACTCCGAAGGCGTCGCGACCGCACGGCGGCTGGGCGACACGTATTCCGGACGTCCCTTCGATCTCGTCGTGACGAGCACGAAACGGCGGGCGATTCAGACGGCCGTGGCGATGGGATTTGCGGTCGACCGAACGGAAGAACTCCTCGCCGAGATTCCCGAGGCGCTGAACGAAATCATGGCTTGGGACAGCGGCTTTAAAGAGCTTTCGAAAGCACTCGAAACCGACGAAGCGAATCGATGGCTCCGAAAATTACGTACGCTTTACCTGGAACTTCTCGAACAGATTCCGGACGGCGGAAAAATTCTCGTGGTCTCGCATGGCGGCGTGGTCGAATGGAGTACGCTCGCCTGCCTCGGAGCACCCGCCGCCGAGCTCGGCGCACCCATCGGTCTCTGCGAAGGCGTTTCACTCACTTGGGCCTCCGGTAAATGGACGGACGCGCAGGAACTGCGGCAACCCTTTCGAAAATAGAAAACTGACTGTTTTCTAGACACCCGTCAGGGCAACCACCCCACCGAAGATTCTCCCCGTTTTACGAAGAGTCCTGGCCCGGAATTTTATCCATGAGTCCAATGATTTAGATTCTACCGAGCGCGGACGAAAGGGGTTCGGTCGGCACCACCCTTGCTTCGTAGCGTGAGTGTCTCCTCTCCCCCTTAAACATACCCTCTTGCTCCTTTTCTTCCTCGCGTTTACCGTAGCGAGCCTTCCCGCGCGTGCCGCGGACACCGAACTCGAATCGTCCGTCGCCCACGTCGAAGCGGTTCTCGGGAATGAGGATCCCATTCTCTTCTGTCCGAAATGCCCAGAACCGATTTACCTCTCCCGGGAATCGCTACGGACGCTTCGAAACCACCAACTCCTCGTGCTCGCACCGAGGAACGTTTCTCCCTTCAGCATCCGCGTGCGCGTCGTACCGACGACACGGCTCCAAAGCTTCGCGGAAACTTTTATCCGCGCGGCCGATTCGGCAGTCACGCAAGCCTGGTGGTCGACTCTCTATAATTCATCATTAAAAATGTACGAATATCACCTCTCCCTTTCGCTCGGCCCAAATTTCGAAAGCCGAGCGGAAGGCCAGTACCTCGACTCGAAACTGCTGAACTGGAATCAGAGTGGCGAATATCGCCTGCTCGTACTCAATATTCCCCGCGATCCCGAGGACCCACAGTTCTCAGTCATTCTCCAAGACGAACTCCGTCTCAACGTAAAAACGACCTACTCGGCGGACGCGTTCCTCCCGCGGATCGAGCCCGAACTCCGCTTTCGCCCCGCCAACGTGGGGCTCGCGATTGAGCGCGGACGACGGACTCGCATCCGAGTTGGGTTGGGCGGTGGCTATACTTTTTCAAGCTCCCCGGGACCCGCAGAATCCGCTTTCCAAGGTTTTCTCCGGCTCCGGATTCGTTTCCGTTAAGGCCCCCCGGGCTTAGTTATGCTAGCCTAGGGAGCAAAATGGACTGGCTTCTTTTTCTTGAAAATGATCTCCGCACCCGAGAAAATCTCTACGCCCTCGAGAAGGAACTATCGGCCGAGATCGATGCCGGACTCGGATTTAAATTTCCCGATACGTTAAGCGGGGTACCCGCGCTCACTACCGCAACCGAAACCTGGAGTCACCTTTCACCACAGGCATTCCAGACGCCTTATCCCGAGCTCCTCCGCATCGTGCGCGAGGTAGACCCGGATTTTCGACTGCGCTCGTGGGTGGACCTCGGCGCGGCCTACGGGAGACTCGGAATCGTTCTGGGAAAAGTTCGTCCCGAGGCGAAATTTCTCGGAATTGAAATCGACGAAGGGCGCGTTCAAGAGACACAGAGAGTCTTTACCAAAATCGGACTCGCTCCCGAATCGATTCGCCTCGGGAACTGCGCAAGTGAAAACCTCCCCGTCGCCGCGGTCTACTTCATTTACGATTTCGGGTCGGCGGAGGAAATCGAGAGCGCCCTGCGCTCGCTCCAGAAGATCGCCCACACCCACCCGATGCGGGTGATCGGCCGCGGAAAGCGGGTACGGGCAATCATCGAAAAAAACCATCCGTGGTTAGGTGCGGTCCATCCTGCCGTCCACCGACTTCACTATTCGATTTACCGCTCGCACGCCGAAGAAGGCCCCGCTCAGGAGTAGCCCCATCGTCGCTGCTTCTGGGTAAGTCGGCAGGCGTGCTTCGTAAAGAAACCCGAATAGCAGACCAAATACCATTTCCGTAACGAGGAGTTGGCCGACGACCGCGGCGGGGAGGATTCGGCTCGCAAAATTCCACAGCGCGGTCGCAACCCAAGCCCCGAATATCCCCATGAATCCGGTCCAGAGTAAAACCTCTCGGGTAAGCGCATGCCGGAAGATTTCGACGGCGTTCCCGGGATGCGCTAACCCGAAAAAAACGATCGCCGTGAGTCCCGCCATCACACCCAGGGCACTCGACCAATCGAGCGGCGAGACACTCGGAGTTCGCTTTAAAAAATTTGAATTCCAGATTGAAAAAACGGTCCAGCTCGCGAGGGCGGCGAGGGATGCGATCACTCCACCCATTCGTTCGAGGGGGGTGCCGAGGACCGCTGATTCGCTTCGGAGAAGATCGACCGGAATGAGGAGGGCGCCGATTAAAACCAAGAGGAGTGGAAACGCTAAGACTCGAGCGTCAAAACGCGGTACCGAAAAGAGAAGGATCGTCAGCGGAAGGAGGCCGATGATCAGGGTCGCGTACGCCACTCCCGCATGCGCCACACCGAGCGCTAAAAAAGAATAGTAAAGACTATATCCGAGCGCCGAAAGGAGCGTCGCTCGCCCCAGATCCCGCATTGTAAACCGGGGCAACTGGCGACGACGGCGACTGAGAGAGACGGCCGAAATTCCGCCGAAAAATAAGAATCGAAAAAGCGAAAGGGTAAACGCATCTTCTCCCGCCAGCGCGCGGGGCGCGATAAAACTAACCCCCCACATCGCCCCGGCGAAGATCGCCGCCAGGTAAGCGATACGAGGTTGCTGCGGGCTGAC
>JANXTV010000066.1 GCA_025352185.1 Oligoflexia bacterium | reverse complement strand
AACTTTCGACGTTCGGGAACCCATGCCCGCCGAGATCTTCCGACCTACGGCCGGAAAGCGCGTTGCCTGCTTTATTACGATTAACTCCAGCGACGAAAAGGGAGTCTTCACGAAATATCTAAATCCCGCTGAATGGGATCTCGTGGAACTCACCGCACCGACCAGTAACGGAAGTAAAAATGGATGGTTCGGAGAGGCCTGTAAGAAGAACATCCAGTGTGACATTAACGTCATTTCCGGACACTTCGCCGGCGCCTTCTTCGGTGCCAGCGGGTATCGACTCGCACTTTCTGAACTCGAAAACCATTCTTGTGCCCAAGACTGTAAGGGAGTCATGGAACATCCGGAGGAGGTCTACCTCTTCGGATGCAATGCGCTCGCGAGTAAAGAACGCGATCACCGTACTCCCGAAGAATATTACCGCGTACTGCGCGCCGATGGTTATTCGCACGAAACCGCTACTCGCGTCGTGGAAGATCGGTACGGAGCTTTCGGGCAAGATAACCGCGGTAAAGTACAGCGCGCCTTCTCGGGCGTTCCGTATATCCACGGATTTTATTCGACGAGCCCTCTCGGGAAGGATTTAAAGCCAATTCTCGAGGACTACATGAAGCGGCTTGGAAACTTTACTAAATACTACGATTCACTCCGGACTCGCGGGGTCTCCGCGAAAACTGAGCCGAACGTCGCTTTAAATGCGGCCATGAAGGGTAAGTCCTTCATGCAGTGTTCCGGCCTCGATCCGAAGGACCCAGAATACCAATTTCACCTTCAGATCTGCGCGCTTTTCGATAAGAGTATTCCCCTCACCACTCGACTGCTTTCGATCGAGCTGATGCTCAATAGCGATAAAGTCCTCTCCCTGCTGCCTTCGATTCAAAATTTCATGCGCTCGAATATTCGAGAGATTAAAGCGAACGCGGGAGCTTTGTTCGAACGTCTCCAGGGTAACCAAAACGCGAAAAAAATTCTGGTCGAAACGGCGACCGCCGTTAAGTCCCCCATGATTAAAATTGAGTGGATGCGTTTCGCCCATCTGATGGGATGGATTACGCGTGAAGATCTTATCGCGACGGTTTTCCAGCTCGCCGACTCAGCTTTTTCGGGATCTTATTTCGAGCCAGACCTGGGGGATACCGTCTGCTCCCTAAATGTCTCGGGTCTCGATCACATGGATTTCTCCGCGATCGTTCCGAAGATTAAATCGTTTCATTTTGCTTCTCAGTCGGCGGCAAACGCGATGTCCTGCATGGGTCTCGCTCGCTATCCGGCATTCCGTGAGATTGCGAATAACTATTATAAGACTCGCACTTCCCTCACTTCGAGCGATACCCAAACTCTAGCGGTCCTTTTCGCGAATTCCTCGCCTACCCTATCTCCGACTCCGGTCGACCGGGAACTCCTCGCACGACTGAATAACCTATGCGTCACCCGTCCACTCGGAAAGACGAGCCCCCTCTGCGGTAGCGCGCTCGCGAAACTCGGAGCGGCGATGAGCGAAACGGCTCCGACCCTCGTTAATTTCCTTCGGGCCGCAAATCCGTCGATGCAGATGACCTACGCCGATAGTTTTCGCGCAGTAGAGGCGAGCCAGGACCTCATCGAGTCCGCCATGATCGATGTCTACCTCGATCTTCGCCATCCTTACTGGTACGGAATTGAAACCTATTTCCTTTCCCGACCGCTGAAATTAGCGGCAAACCAGAAACGAATTATTGATTACTTAGTCGGTGCGACCCCGGGTCGTCGGCCCGACGAGATGATTTATTCCCTGCGTGAAATGCGAATGACACCGGCCGAAGTGGATGCCCTTTTCGCAGCCGTACGCGGAAAAACGCAAACCCTCATCACGAGCGCAGTGTTTTCTGGGTATCTCCACCTCGCGAATAATGCGGGATCAACGAACGCCTTTATCGAAAAGCTCTTTAAGCAACACGAACAGGTCTCCATCACGAATGACCGAGACCTGAAGGCCTTCTACGAAGCGCTCGCCCTACCGAAAGTAAAAGCCGTAATTCGGACCTCGGAGACCGCGAAACAGGCGATTTGTATGATCATGAAATCGGCGAGCCAGAACCTCGGCTTCGACGATTACGGCGACGTAGTCGCCCGGGAGATTCCCGTAAAGACTTGTGCAGAACTTACGGAGATTTAGACTAGCTACTCACTTACCCTTCGGGAGAAAACTATGAAAACGATGCTGAACTTACTTTCCGTCTCCTTCCTCTTCCTCGCGGGCGTCACCTACGCGGGAGAAAAATGTGACTGCACCGCGATCGCCGGCCTCTGGACGCACGTCGATCAAGAAGCCCACATCGGAACTTTCGTGAACATCCCTGCCGGATGCGAAGGCGTCCGGATGCAGCAAATCCCCGAACAGAAGGAAAATACCGGACTAACGACGGACCGCATCCTCTGCCTCGACGGTAAATACCGAATGCAGTACCGATATCCGAAGGGATACATCGACGACGAAGGTCACCGAGCCGTCTATCCTCTCCCGAAAATAGTCGCGGAAGCACTCCGTGGAGATGTCCGCGTCTCCGAAGGTGGGAAACTCAGTTTCGGAATCGATTTCATCGACCAGCTCTGTATTAAGCGGGACGGTAAACCGTGTGAAAGCGCGTCGTTTGATAAAATTCCCGAATCCGAGATCCTCCGCGACTAGTACCCGGGAATTCTCAGGAATATTCTACGTCTAACGCGCTCCGCCTTCGTTGAAGATCCCCCCCCGGTTTGTTACTTCTGAGGGATCTATGAGCGAAGAAGTCCAGACTAAGCCGGCCGGCCCCGTACAAGATCTAAAAGATATGGCGACCCTCGTTTCGCTTTCGAAACAACGCGGGTTCGTTTTCCCCTCCTCGGAAATTTACGGGGGGATCGGGTCGACCTGGGACTACGGTCCGCTCGGCGTCGAACTGAAACGGAATATGAAGGAAACGTGGTGGCGCTCGATGTGCGACCGCGAAGATATCGAGGGCCTCGATGCGGCGATCCTCATGCACCCAAAAGTTTGGGAAGCGTCTGGACACGTCGCCGGCTTCGTCGATCCGATGGTTGACTGTAAAACCTGTAAGGGCCGTTTTCGCGCCGATAAGCTCGACTCTTCTCCCTGCGGCCAAAAGCCTTCTAAAAATGCGGGCGCCGGCGGAGCGTGTGAACTCACCGAGCCGAGAAATTTTAATCTCATGTTTAAGACCCATATGGGTCCGCTTGAAGAAACCGGATCGGTCGTTTACCTGCGTCCGGAAACGGCCCAAGGTATTTACGTAAACTTCCTGAACGTCGCGCAGAGTTCACGCCAGAAGGTGCCATTTGGGATCGCCCAAATCGGAAAAGCGTTCCGGAATGAAATCACACCCGGAAATTTCATCTTCCGAACCCGCGAGTTCGAGCAAATGGAGATGCAATTCTTCGTGAAGCCCGGAACCGACATGGAATGGTTCGAAAAGTGGAAAGCCGACCGGATTCAGTGGCATTACGATAACGGAATTAGAAAAGAAAAACTTCGTTTCCATGCGCACGCGGGTGCGGATCTCGCCCACTACGCGAAGGCGGCGTTCGATATTGAATACGAATTTCCGATCGGCTGGAGCGAGCTTGAGGGGATCCATAATCGGACCGACTTCGACCTCGGTCGCCACCAGGAATTCAGCGGAAAAAATCTGCTCTATTTCGATGAATCGACGAAAGAAAAATACATTCCGTACATCGTCGAGACCTCGGTCGGATGCGACCGAGCGGTCCTCGCGGCACTTTGCGATTCCTATCGTTTCGACGGGGACCGCACCTGGCTCCAGATGCACCCGAAACTTTCTCCCTATAAAGTCGCCGTTTTCCCACTCATGAAGAAACCGGAGCTTACGGAGTATTCCGATAAACTCTACGCCGATCTAAAGAAACACTTCCGGGTGACCTCGGACGTCTCGGGTTCCATCGGAAAACGCTATCGCCGCCAAGATGAGATCGGCACTCCTTTCGGCGTGACGATCGATTTCGATACCTTAACGAACCACTCGGTGACCCTCCGTCACCGCGATACGATGGAACAAACCCGAATTCCGGCGGAGAAATTGATTCATGTCATCCGTGACCAAATCGAAAACTGGGGCAAGTAAGTCTAAAAAGCCGCTACCGAAGAAAATGGCCCGGCCGAGCTTTAAGGTCATAAAGACCTTAAAGCGTACGGCTGCGGCGAAGTCGTCGGGAGCGAAGGCGATCGGTAAGGCCTCGCCGAAATATATTTTCAGTTTCGGCGGTGGAAAAGCGGATGGTTCCGAGACGATGAAAGATCTTCTCGGCGGTAAGGGCGCAAACCTCCACGGGATGATGAAACTCGGTCTCCCCGTTCCTCCCGGTTTCACGATCACGACCGAAGTCTGTACTTACTTCTACGCTTCCGAAAAGAAATATCCGGCGTCGCTCGAGGCGGAACTGAAAGCTGCGGTCGCGAAAATCGAGAAACAAATCGGTAAAGACTTCGGCGACGCGAAAAATCCCCTCCTCGTTTCCGTTCGATCGGGAGCTCGCGCTTCCATGCCGGGGATGATGGATACGATCCTAAACCTCGGATTAAACGACCGAACGATTCACGGGCTCGTCGAGAACTCGAAGGACGCTCGCTTCGCCTATGACTCCTACCGACGATTCGTTTCGATGTACGGCCACGTCGTTTTAAATATTCATTCGAATCATTTCGAAGTGGCACTCGAGGACTTAAAACACGAGCGCGGAGTCGAAAACGATACGGAACTTTCGGCCGATGACCTTCGCCTCCTGGTCTCTAAATTTAAACAAATCGTGAAGTCGAATGGTCGCCAGTTCCCGGAAGATCCGTGGGAACAGCTTCGCGGCGCGATCGGCGCGGTATTTTCTTCGTGGATGAATCCGCGGGCAAATACGTACCGAAAATTAAACGATATCCCCGCTTCCTGGGGAACCGCCGTAAACGTCCAAGCCATGGTGTTCGGGAATATGGGCAACGACTGCGCGACCGGCGTAGCGTTCACCCGCGACCCCTCTACGGGAGTGAAAAAGTTTTTCGGAGAATACCTCGTGAACGCCCAAGGCGAAGACGTTGTTTCCGGGATTCGCACTCCGCAGCCGATTAACGAATCATCTCGGACGGGCGAGACGAAAACGTTGAAGACGCTCGAGAGTCTCATGCCGAAGGCATACGGGGACCTGGTTAAGGTTTACCAGAAGCTCGAAAAGCATTACCGCGATATGCAGGATATCGAGTTCACGATCGAAAAGGGTAAGCTCTATATGCTGCAGACCCGGAACGGTAAACGTACCGCGCCCGCGGCGGTAAAAATCGCCGTCGACATGGTCGCCGAGAAACTCATTTCAAAAACCGAAGCGATTCTCCGGGTCGCCCCTGACCAACTCGACCAACTCCTCCATCCGAGGCTCGATCCGAAGGCCCGTAAAGAAGTGATTGCCCGAGGACTTCCCGCCTCTCCAGGCGCCGCCAGCGGACAAGTCGTCTTCGATCCTGATACCGCCGAGAAGTGGGTGAAGGAACTCGGACGGAAAGTCATTCTCGTCCGGATTGAAACTTCTCCGGAAGATATTCACGGGATGTCGGTCGCCGAGGGAATTCTGACCGCCCGTGGAGGCATGACGTCCCACGCGGCCGTCGTCGCCCGTGGAATGGGAAAGTGCTGCGTCGCTGGGTGTTCAGCGACTAAAATTACGTATGAAGGAAAGAAGTTCCAGGCCGGCGCCACGACCATTCTCGAGGGTGAGTGGATTACCCTCGAAGGTTCCACGGGCGAAGTGATCAAGGGGCGAGTCCCGACGATCTTACCGTCCCTAGACGATAACTTCCGGAAACTCATGACCTGGGTCGATGAAGTGCGTACCCTTAAGGTCCGCACGAACGCCGACACTCCCCAGGATTCGAAAGTCGCGCGCGGCTTCGGGGCCGAAGGAATCGGGCTCTGCCGAACGGAGCATATGTTTTTCGAAGCGGACCGAATCGATGCCGTTCGCGAGATGATTCTCGCCGATACGCTCGATGCGAGAACCCGGGCCCTCGAAAAAATACTCCCGATGCAGAAGAGTGATTTTAAGGGAATTTTCAGAGAAATGAAGGGGTTTCCCGTAACGATCCGCTTACTCGATCCCCCCCTTCACGAATTTATTCCCCACACGGACGAGGAACTTCACGCGCTCTCGAAGAAGATCGATGTCTCTTTCGAGCGATTAAAGCGGAAGCAGGAAACGCTCCACGAATTTAACCCGATGCTCGGACACCGGGGCGTTCGTCTCGGGATCAGTTATCCGGAGATCTACCTCACCCAGATCCGCGCGATCATGGAAGCGGCTTGCGAGCTCGTGAAAGAAGAAGGCTTCGCCATTACTCCCGAGATCATGATCCCGCTCGTAGGCGACTGGCGCGAACTTAGGTTCGTCCGGGAGTACTGCGTCGAAGAAGTAGAACGGATTTTCGCGGAATACGGAAAGAAGATCCCGTACCTCATCGGCACGATGATCGAACTCCCTCGCGCGGCGCTCACCGCGGGAGAAATTGCGAAGTACGCGGACTTCTTTAGCTTCGGTACGAACGATCTCACCCAAACGACCTACGGACTTTCTCGGGACGACTCCGGGCTTTTTCTGAAGGATTACCTCGAAGCGAAGATCTACGAAAAAGATCCCTTCGCGACGCTGGACCCGCACGGAGTGGGGCGGTTAATTGATATTGCGATTCATGAAGGTCGAGCGGAACGTAAGGGATTGAAAGTCGGAATTTGCGGCGAGCACGGGGGAGACCCCTCGAGCGTCGTGCTCTGTCATGAATATGGCCTGGATTACGTCAGCTGTTCCCCTTACCGAGTACCAATCGCAAAACTAGCCGCGGCCCAAGCGACTTTACGCGATAAACAACGGAAGAAATAACTATGATCCTGCTCCTCGCGCTTCTCGGATTTTTAAATACTCCTTCCGCTTCGGCGAATGATCGTGCTCTCGACCTTTCTTCCGGATGTAAGGTCTATAAGCTCGACGGAAAGGCGTGGAAGCAAATCGATTCCTCGACGTTTGAAGGCTACGCACTTTCGAATTCCCAAATTCTGAAAGACGAAAAGTTCACGGTATTTAAAACCGAAGCGGGCACCTACGGCGTAAACCAGAAGTGTGTGAAAGCAGGGTCCCCCGATCCGGGCGCTCCCGAAGCGATGCCCGTCGCCTCCGAACAAAAACCGGGCGCCCGCCGCGCGAGCGCGGCGAAACCGTCGGCTCTAAACGGCCGGAGCGAATGGGCGGCCGTTTTTTCGATGGGGATGAACCTTTCACCGAAAGGGACCACCACGAATACAGTCGCCGGCGCGAGCACGTCGAGCGATGTGAAATTTAAGAACTCGATTGCGTTCATGGGGGGCGCGTCGTACCGACTTAAGCCGAATTTCCGGCTCAGCGCGGAGATCGGGCTT
>JANXTV010000060.1 GCA_025352185.1 Oligoflexia bacterium | reverse complement strand
CTCCCGCGGAAGGGCTGAAATAGCCGGCGAGGAGCATGACCAGAGGGATTCGGTTGAGCGGAGATCGTGGGATCATCCGAGGTGAGTACATTACTAAAGTAATAAAGTCAAGTATAAAGGTCTTCAGAAGGGAGTTATCTTACTGATATTACTTACGATTAGCGATGATCGCCTCAATATAACGCATTGCGTTTCGATCCCCCTTCGAGTATTCCAATCGAATGCGAGTGGAGCGTCTTCTTTTTTGGATTTGGCTTTTTAGTGGGTCGAGCGGATACGCCGCCAACTTTACTTTGATGATTCCGGACTCCGGAAAGGAAACCCGGGTTGCCTTGAAATACGTTTTACGGTGTCGCGCGGACCGAGGATTCGGTGCGCTCCGTGGCCAGGCGGAACTCCCCGAAAACATCACCCGGTTCGATCTGACGGTCGGAAATTCTAAAATCAATTTTCTTCTCCCGCCGACCCGTGCCTCCGAAGTTTTATTGCGCATACCGGACTCCGACGATTGTAAGTTAAGCGATATCCATTTCGCGGTGGAATCGGCGAGTTTCGGATCGGACGAACGCAGTCTAGTTTTGCGATTCGCACCCTACTTTATCGTTCGAAAAAATCAGTATGAGAATCGGGATACGGACGTACCTGTGGCGATGACCTATAATATTTTTCGCCCGGCTGAATCTCGTCGGATCATTCAGTACAGCCTCTATTACACGGATGAGGACAGTAAGCGTACGCAGGCCGGTGAAAATTCCCAAATGGCCCGCTACGGTCGGCGTCTCGATATCCAGTGGGCTTACCGGGTCGAAATCGATCCGGAGGGGAATAAAATTTCCGAAAGATTTCAGGGAGGATTTTATCGTACGGGAATCGGGCACGTTAATCATCGTTTTAAGGGGAAATACCTGGAAAGCACGGAGCATCCGATACTTTACGATATCTCGAATAATAACTCTTATTCGGATCGGCCTACTTACGGACTTCGGAAGCCGGTTGGCTACCTTTTCGCCGATGCGATTGATGTACCGGAACCCACCTCGCGCGAGCGAGTTCTATTCGAAAATCCATGGCTTCTCGAGGCCAGTGACTTGGAGCTCTCGCGGCAGGGAAAACTTTCGGCCGCTTCCGATGAATACCTCTACGTCCGCGTGAACGGAAAAATTTCCGGAGTGAAACTCGTTGGCGAAATTGAGGACGAAGCGGGCGATCGATTTAAAAGTGGGGGAGGGAGCGGTTACTTAGATCGTCTCGGTGAAGACACGTGGGAGAGAGAATCTTATACCGCGATCCCGATGGGGCGAGGAAAGGTGCTCGATTTCCTTTCAGATCCCGAAAAGACGTGGAGATTTTCATTCGTCGCTCGTCCGAAGAAGGCGAAGAGGGCAAATATTTCCAAACTTGAATTCTTTCTCGTCGTTCGCGACGGAGTGGGTTTTCGAACGATCGACCTATCGGATCGCTTCCGTTGTTTTATCACTCCGAACGGGCTTCCGAGTTGTATTAGCGGTCCGACCCATCCGTCGACCGATGCGATGAATTCCTATGAACAAATCCATTTGCTTCCGAAGTCCGATTCCGGAAGTCCTCGGTAGGCACGCGTAACGTGCAACCTTTTTTTATTTCGGCTCAAGTCTCCGGAAGGAGATTCTATGCCCATCCGTATTCTACACTTTCCATTAGTCGTGCTTTTCGTCGCGGGTTGCGCTTCGGCGCCGCGGAGTTACTCTCCCATCGAACTCGGTGAGGCTCGAAAATTAAGTCAGGGTGACGCCCTCGTGAATCGTAAGGCTTCATGCGTCGCTTGGCGGAGCGAATGGGACCCGTTTTGGGCGAGGGTCGCGCCCGAATTTACACTCCCGAAAAACCTGGGTCCGGTCGATCGAAGTGAACTCATCACGCGACTCGAAAAGTATCCGAAGTCGATACCCGAGATCGAGGCCGTTTTATCGGCCTATTTAGCGAGGTCCGATCTCCTCGAAAAACCCGGATTACCGGTGTTCGACTGGACGCGACTCTACACGGCTCCCGTTACTTGTGCGTTGATGCCCTACTGGAATGGCATGAAGAATCTTCTCGAAGTTGAGAATCTCTCTGCCTCGGAAAAAAAACGCCACCGGAGCCTCGTATTGGACGCGTTCGATACGCTGATGGATACTCGTTCCGGACCCGCCGATTTCGTATCTTTCAGGATTTACGTGGCCCTGCTCCGTCGGGCGTGTGAGTTTGGGGTCATCGAAGTTTCGCCGGCCGCCTTAATAGAACTCTGGAAAATCGCGGATGCGGAACGATCGATTAGTGATCGCGAGCGTGCCGATACTCGAGAGCTTTTTAAGAATATCGAACCCCAGCCCGACCTCGAAAAGGCGAGGCCCGAAGATCTCGAAAGGTTCCGGCTCTACGGTCTCGCGACGTTCCGCAGCCTAATTCAACTACGAGAAGGGCCGGGGCGCGAACTTCGCCGGTGGCGCGAACGGTGGCTGTCGAAATGATGACGCGCCGCAACTAAGCCCCGGAGTGCCCGAATCCTGCCGATTCGCCCGTGATTTCGCGGGAAATTCGTTCCCCCGCGAAGGCTATCCAGGACTTGCTCTCCAGCGTTTAGCGCAGTATGACCAGCTTTCTATTTTTAAGAATCTGCGGGGTTTTTCCCGAGAGAACGCAGGCATTCCGTCCTGTCACTAAGGAGCCTAATCCATGGCTGGTACACCAACGAAAGCAAACTCGAAAACCATCGCACCCGCGAAAGGTAAACTCGCAATCCTCACTCCCGGAATGGGCGCCGTCGCGACGACTCTCTTCGCCGGCGTGATCGCGGTTAAAAAAGGAATCTCCAAGCCAATCGGCTCCTACACCCAAATGGGGAAGATCCGCTTAGGTAAGCGCACCGAAAACCGTTACTCGGATGTGAACGACCTCGTTCCGCTTGCGCAGTTAAACGATATCGTTTTCGGCGGCTGGGATATCTTCCCGGAAAACGCCTACGAAGCCGCCGCTCACGCAAAAGTTCTCGAAAAAGAACTTCTTCTCCAAGTGAAAGACGAACTCGAAAAAATTAAGCCGATGAAGGCGGTTTTCGATAGAGAATTCATTAAACGAATCGACGGGTCGAACGTAAAGACCGGCAAAAATAAAATGGATCTCGCGGAACAGCTCCGCCAGGATATCCGCGACTTTCTGAAAAATAACGGATGCGATCGCGCCGTGATGGTCTGGTGCGCATCGACGGAAGTATATACTCCGCCAACCGCTGTGCATAAAACCCTAAAGTCTTTCGAAGAGGGCTTAAAGAATAACGATCCCGCGATCTCTCCATCGCAGATCTACACCTACGCGGCGATGAAAGAGCGCGTTCCGTACGCAAACGGATCGCCGAACGTCTCGGTCGAGATGCCTTGCCTCCAGGAACTTTCGCTTGAAATGGCGACCCCGATTTCGGGATCGGATTTTAAAACGGGCCAAACCCTTCTGAAAACAGTCATCGCTCCCGGCCTCCGGAATCGCCAAATCGGCGTCGCCGGATGGTACTCGACGAACATCCTCGGAAACCGCGACGGAGAAGTTCTGGATGATCCAGGATCGTTTAAGGCGAAAGAAGTTTCGAAGTCCGGCGTGCTCGACGATATTTTCTCGAAAGAGCTCTATCCCGACCTTTATTCGAATATCTCCCACGTCGTGCGGATTAACTACTACCCGCCGCGCGGAGATAATAAAGAAGGCTGGGATAACATCGACATCTTCGGATGGCTCGGTTACCCGATGCAGATCAAGGTGAACTTCCTTTGCCGTGACTCCATCCTCGCCGCTCCACTCGTGCTCGACCTGGCGCTCTTTTCCGATCTCGCGTCCCGGGCCGGAATGCGCGGGATTCAGGAATGGCTCTCGTTCTATTATAAGGCGCCGCTTGCAAAAGAAGGCCTGACGGTAGAACACGATCTTTCCGTGCAGCTGCTGAAGCTTGAAAACACGCTTCGCTTCTTCTCGGGTGAAGAGCTGATTAACCACCTCGGACTCACGCACTACGGTGTGGATGAAGGCGAGAACGCTTAATCCACCGATACTCTAAAGTATCTCGCTGTATGCGCACTGCGTAGGCGGGAGAAAGTTAACTGCAAGGGCCCGGATCGAGAGATCCGGGCCCTTTTTTATTGCTGAAGTGCCCGGCCCCCCTTACCGTTTTCAAAGACGTTAATTTCCTCGGGAGCTAGAGATCAATGGATGTGATCGGCGAGTGGACCCAGAACCGCGATGCGGTGCTTTCGGCACCCGCGCTGGAGTTTCTAGAAAAGCTCGAGCGCCGCTTCGGCCCGACCCGGAAAACACTCCTCGCAGACCGCGTAGCCCGTCAGGTCCGAATCGATGCGGGGGAGCTGCCGAATTTCCTTCCCGAGACGAAATCGATCCGTGAATCGGAATGGAAAGTTGCGGCCTGCCCCGCGGATCTCGAGAATCGACAAGTCGAAATTACCGGACCCGCCGAAGCGAAAATGATGATCAACGCCCTGAATTCGGGTGCGGACGCCTTCATGGCGGATCTCGAGGACTCTCTCTCCCCGACGTGGATTAACGTCGTCGAGGGCCAGAAAGCCCTCATGGACGCCGTACGGGGAACGCTCGTCTTCGCTTCCCCCGAGGGAAAAAAATACCGTCTGAATCCGAAAGTATCGACCCTCCTCGTACGTCCACGGGGCTGGCACCTCGAAGAAAAAAACGTTCGGATCGAGGGTCGTGCGATTTCGGCCAGCCTTTTTGATTTTGGTCTCTACTTTTTTCACAACGTCGCCGCTCGCCTCGAGCGGGGAACCGCCCCTTATTTTTACCTCCCGAAAATGGAGTCGCACCTCGAGGCACGGCTTTGGAACGAGGTCTTCGTCTTCGCCCAGACGGAGCTCGGAGTCCCGCAAGGAACAATTCGCGCGACGGTGCTGATCGAAACGATTCTGGCCGCCTACGAGATGGACGAGATCCTCTACGAGCTTCGCGATCACATGTCGGGACTGAACGCCGGTCGATGGGACTACATTTTTAGCGCGATAAAAAAATTCAGAAATTCGAAGACCGCGACGTTTCCGGATCGCGCGCAGATTACGATGACAGTTCCTTTCATGCGCGCCTATTCCGAGTTGCTCGTGAAAACGTGCCACCGCCGCGGAGCCCACGCGATGGGGGGGATGGCGGCATTCATTCCGTCTCGCAAGGATGCGGCGGTGAATGAAGTCGCGATGAAAAAAGTCCGCGAGGATAAGGTTCGGGAATCTTACGACGGGTTTGACGGAACGTGGGTGGCGCACCCGGATCTCGTCCCGGTGGCGAAGGAAATTTTCGCGGCCGCAATCGGGGAGCACCCGAACCAAAAATCGAAGCTCCGCAGCGAAGTCAGCGTTGAAGCAAAGGATCTCATCAGTTTTTCGCGTACGGGCGGGACGGTAAGTGAGGCGGGGGTCCGAATCAATATCAACGTCGCGCTCCAGTATCTCGAGCGCTGGCTTTCGGGCGTGGGCGCCGCCGCGATTCATAATCTCATGGAAGACGCGGCGACCGCGGAGATTTCTCGCGCGCAGCTCTGGCAGTGGATCGCTCACGGGGTGGTGCTCACGAACGGCAACCGGATGAGCGCCGAAATCTATACCCGCATCCGCGACGAGGAGTTGAATTCACTCGCCGGACCGATCACCGGACGATTTAACGCCGCGGCCGAACTTCTCGATTCACTCGTACTGGATAAGGAATTTAAGGAATTTTTAACGATACCCGCCTACGCCCTGATTTAGTTCGTTCTTTTTAAAAACTGGAGATAGCTATGAAAACCGATCCGAAGACCGTCGCTACCGAAATGAAAAATTACTGGGAAACCGATGCACGATGGAAAGGAATCCGTCGCGACTATACGGCGGAGGAAGTCGTGAAGCTTCGGCCGTCCGTTCTGGTCGAGCACACCTGGGCGAAACGCGGTTCGCAGCGACTCTGGAACCAACTTTCGAAACCGGGCTACGTCGGGGCGCTCGGAACGCTCACCGGGGCGCAAGCCGTGCAGATGGTGAAAGGAGGGATGCAATCGATCTACCTCTCCGGCTGGCAGGTTGCCGCCGATATGAACCTTTCGGGTCAGACGTATCCGGATCAGAGCCTCTATCCGTCGAACTCGGTTCCGGCCGTCGTTCGCCGCTTAAACCAAGCCCTCGCGCGTGCGGACCAAATCGCGGGAGCCGAAGGGAAGTCGGGTACGGACTGGTACGTCCCGATCGTCGCCGATGCGGAAGCTGGATTCGGTGGACCGCTCCACGCTTTCGAACTGATGAAAGCGATGATCGAGGCGGGCGCCTCGGGCGTCCATTTCGAAGACCAACTCGCGGCCGAAAAGAAGTGTGGCCACCTCGGTGGAAAAGTTCTGATCCCAACCTCGAGCTTCATTCGTCAGATGACGGCGGCGCGGCTCGCGGCCGACGTTTCGAACGTACCGACGGTGCTCGTCGCGCGTACCGATGCGCAAAGCGCGACGTATCTGATGTCCGATATCGATCCGGTCGATCATAAGTTCATTACGGGAACCCGCACGGCGGAAGGGTACTACCAAATTAGGAACGGAATGGAGATCACGATGGCCCGCGGCCTCGCGTACGCTCCGTACGCCGATCTCGTGTGGTTTGAAACTTCACAGCCCGATTTAGGGGAAGCGGCCGAATTCGCGCGGGAAATGCACCGGAATTTTCCGGGTAAGATGCTCGCGTATAACTGTTCGCCTTCGTTTAACTGGGAAAAGAAACTCGACGCAAAAACGATCGCGAAGTTTTCGGAAGAACTCGCATCGATGGGCTATAAGTTCCAGTTCATCACGCTCGCCGGATGGCACCTGATCAATTACTACACGTTCGATCTCGCGCAGAAGTACTCGAAGGTCGGAATGCCGGCTTACGTGGATCTTCAGAATAAGGAATTCGCGGCAGAGAATAACGGATACACCGCAACCCGCCACCAGGCGGAAGTCGGGACCGGGTATTTCGATCAGGTTCTGATGACCGTCACGGGAGGGAAGGCCTCGACGGCGGCCCTCAAGGGATCGACCGAATCGGAACAGTTTCTGGATCACTAATCGCAAGTTTTTCTATCGTTAGAGTAGAAGGGCCCCGTCTCCGGTTCTGGAGGCGGGGCTTTTTCCTTTATGATTTCAAGCCACGCGCCGCGCTATTCCCTGGGCCCTCCGGACGCGGGGGCGCGTCTCGGCGCTATTTTCCCGGCGATTTTCAGGAAGGACTGCGTTAATGTATCCCAATGATCGCGAATTTAGAGAGCCTCCTTTTAGGGAGCTCGTATAATTTAAAGTCGACGCTTTTCCTCCTTACCGCCGTCGCCATTCTGACTGTCGTCTACGCCGTCCGACTCCTTTTCCGCGGTCGCGTTCACTACGCGCGCGTCGATAAGCAGGGGGGAAGCGCTCTCCTCTCGAAGGGCCTGATGGAAATGGCCTATTGGTGGATGCAGCCGATGGCGCGCGCGCTGGTTGCCTTCGGCGTGACGCCGAATATGATTTCGTGGTCCTCGCTCGTTTTCGGACTCCTCGCGGGGATTTGCCTCGCGTTCGGACACTTCGGATTCGGTGGCGGATTCGCCCTGATTTCGGGTTTCATGGATTCGCTCGACGGAATGGTCGCGCGTCTCACCGGCACGTCGAGTGACGCCGGGGAAGTCCTCGATGCGACGATTGATCGGTATTCCGAAGCCTTCTTCATCTCCGGCCTCGTAATTTATTACCGCGACCTTCCGGTCCTCCAGGTTCTCGCGCTCCTCGCGCTCATGGGTTCGTTCATGGTGAGTTACTCGTCGGCGAAAGCCGAGGCCCTTCAGGTCGATCCCCCGAAGGGTTCGATGCGGCGTCCAGAGCGCGCTTTTTACCTCACTTTAGGTGCGGTTTTATCGCCGATCACGATTGCCCAGTACGAATACGTTCGGGACTATCCGATCGCCATCGGGTTTCCGATGGTCGTCGCCCTCGGACTAATCGCCGTATTAGCGAATGCCTCGGCGATCGAACGGATGGCTTCGATTGCTAAAGAGATGCGACTTCGCGAGGCAAATGCGGCCCGCGCGGCGGCTCGTGCCGCGGCCCTAGCGGACGGGGATGTGTCTCCCGATTCCGTCGTGACCGATCCCGCGCGTACCCGGTAATGGCCGTAGAGGTGCGGGTTCCGTTTTGGCGTTCGTTCGGACGCGCCCAGATTGCATCGTTTGCGGCCACCGCCGTCGATTTCGGCACGCTCTTCTTTGCGACCGAAATCCTCGGGATCTATTACGTGATTTCGACTGGGATCGGAGCATTCCTCGGGGCAATCACGAACTTCCTTTTAAACCGGTTCTGGAGCTTCGAGGCGACCCACGTATCGTGGGGTCCCCAGGCGTTTCGGTACGCCTTAGTCTCCGGTGGGAGCCTCGGGTTAAACATGCTCGGCGTTTACGCATTTACCGATGGCTTAGGCCTTAAATACGGCTTATCTAAGGTGATCACTTCACTCCTTGTAGGACTGCTTTTTAACTTCCCACTGCACCGGCGTTATGTTTTTAAATGAATCCATGAACTCATCCCAACCGAAGAATCAGCGCGTGAATCTCGTGACCGAAGTGCCCGGTCCGAAGAGCCGCGAACTTCGCGCGCGGGAAGATCGCCACCTCGCGCCCGGACTGCAAGGATTTGCGCTCATGGCGGGAATCGTCGTCGATTCGGCGAGTGGTTCGGCCGTCACCGACATCGACGGGAATACGCACCTCGATCTTATCGGCGGCATCGGCGTGAACGGTCTCGGGCATTCGCATCCGCGGATCGTGAAAGCGATTCAAGACCAAGTCGCGAAGGCGTCGGTCGGATCATTCACCAGCGCCCCGCGGGTCGAACTCCTCGACCGAATCTCGAGTAACCGTCCTTCCGAAAAAGTTCACCGAACTCAGCTCTATTCGTCGGGTGCCGAAGCGGTCGAATCCGCTCTCCGACTCGCGAAGTGCGCGACTGGAAAGACGGAATTCGTATCGTTCTGGGGCGGCTTCCACGGAAAAACGATGGGCGCGCTCTCGCTCATGGGTTCCGATTTCAAAGATAAGTTCGGACCCTTCGTACCGGGTTCGCGAATTTCTCGCTATCCGCACCCGTACCATTGTCCGAAGGGCATGACGGCGGATTCGTTCGCCACGGCGTGCGCCGAAGAATTACGGAAAAATTTAAAATCGGATTCGAAATCCGATATCGCCGCGATCATCATCGAACCGATGCAGGGAACCGCCGGGAACGTGATTCCTTCCGATCAGTTCCTTCCCGCGATCCGCAGCATCGCGACCGAGGTGGGCGCGCTCCTCATCGTCGATGAGATGATCACCGGCTTCGGGCGTACGGGTAAGTACTGGGGCATGCAACATACCGGAGTCGAACCGGATATCGTCACTCTCGGAAAACAGTTCGGCGGCGGGTTCCCGATTTCGGCGCTGATCTCGACCGACGAAATTACGGCCGCGAAACCTTGGTCGAATCCTTCGGGGTCCAGTTCGAGTTACGGCGGGAATCCACTCGCGGCGGCTTCCGCAAACGAAAGTTTAAAGATCATCGAAGATGAAAAACTCGTCGAAAACTCTCGAGTCGTCGGCGCTTATTTTCTGAAGAAGATCCTGCCGATGGTGGAGCGCTATTCCTTCGTGGGTGAAGCGCGCGGTCGCGGACTCTTCCTCGCGATCGAAATGGTGAAGGATAAGTCCACGAAAGAGCCGCTCACGAAGGCGGCGACGAATAAAATTTTCATGGAGTGTATGAAGCGGGGACTGCTCACGATGTCCTACGCTTCGAGTTTCCGCATTCAGCCGGCGATGACGATCGACGAAGCGACGGTCGACCACGCGGTCGCGGTGCTTTACGAAGCGTTCGACGCCGTCGAAAAAGAAAAGATCTGGCAACTTTAACGATTCTAAATGGTTCTTAAACTGAGGATAAAATGAAAACGATTACCGAATTTTTTGGCAAGTCCCTGAAAACGATCGAAGAAAAACTCCCGACGATTACTACGGAAGCGACCGCTACGGCGACCGAGACGCTTAAAGCCGAGGGAAAAACTGAAGAAGAAATGACCGCGGCCCTGCCCGAAGCGATTAAAGCGGCGATAGCGGCGAAGCTTCTCGAAACCGATAAACTCGAAGGCGATAAGCTCGCGATGTGTTTAGCGGCGATCGAAGTAGCGAAGTCGGCGCGCGGTAGCCTAAAACGCGTTCTGGTTATGACCGCGGCGGAAGGCGAAAAAGCTCCCGCCGGCGCTAAAGAAGTCGACGGAAAATATTACCTCGCCGAAATGTTTCCAGAAGCGGGCCGTCCAGCGGCCCCGGAATCCCGTGACGATCGTTTCGGCGGAAAAGGGAAGCGGGACGGTAAAGGCGGACGCGGCGGTAAAGGCGGCGGACGCGATGGAAAACCGGGCGGCGGACGTGACGGTGGACGCGGTGGCGCGGATCGTGGCGAACGGAGCGCGGGCGGCGGACGTCCTGAACGTGCGGAACGCCCTCAGCCTCCTTCGAACGGAGTCGTGATCGGAGTTAAGGCCGGTGGTGTAGCAGGAGCAACCGCTCCGGGCCACGTGGCCGTGCCGAAAGGGGACCGTCCGGCTCGAGCGCCGAAAGCGCCTCGCGCTCCGGTCGAGCCGTATACGGGTCCGAACCGGATCGCGATCGGCGGAGCCCCCGTCGTAGCGGCCGCATCGACCTCGGCTCCGACGAACGACTCCGCTTCCTCAGAAAATCAGTCGGATGGATCGACCACTTAATTCTTCCCCGGAGGTCGTAACCGCGAACGAAAGCCTACTCGGCGCCTACTTAAAAAGTGCGCTCGGAGTGGCTATCGGTCTCGGGTTAGGATTTCTCGCCGTTCGGAAGACTGGCGTATCGTGGGACGACCTCGTACAGAAATTTTCGGCCGCCGATCCGCTCCGAATTATTCTCGGGGCGCTCGGCGGTTTCGTCCTCACTTGTACGCAAGCCGTACGCTGGCGCGCGATTCTCCGTGGTGTAGCACCCGGCGTTCGGTTCTGGACTATTTTCCAATCGAAACTCGTCGGCTATGCCGCGAACTCGATTCTTCCCGCACGACTTGGGGATCTCGTCCGAATCGAGTTTGTTTCGACGATCACGGGCGTCGCGCGCTCGAAGGTTCTCGCGACCGGTGTGACCGACCTTTGGTTCGATAAGATTGGTTGGATCATTACTTTCATATTCGCGTATTTCGTCGCGCCGATGCCGGACTGGGTCTCGAAGACATTTCTGATTATGGGATCGATCATTCTCGCGATCGGGACCGCGCTGGTCATCCTCTCGCGCGGGAGCAAGGGGGCGAATTCGGATTCGTTCCTCGGGCGATTCCGCGAAGGTCTCGAGCAGCCCCATCTCCTCCGCCTCTTTTTAAATCAGCTCTGGCTCTCGCCCCTTTCGTGGATTTGGGAAACGCTCCTGATCTTATTCGTCGCCTCTGCGCTGGGTGTGGATATTAGCTTCTCCCAAGCGTTCGCAGTCCTCACTGCTTTCAACATTTCGATGGCGATTCCGATCCCGGCGAATGCGGGTGCATTCGAGGTCGCGGCGACCTATACTTTAACGGCGTTCGGTATCGCGCCCGACCGGGCGATTGCGTTCGCGGTGATTTACCATCTCATTCTCCTCATTCCGGGAGTCATCGTCGGTGCGACGATCTTCGGATTAAAGACCGGGAGCTTTAAATTTTTCCGACGAGTGGGGAAAGTCGCGTGAGGAATCTCGAGTGAACGTCGAACGCCTCCGGGTCGAGCAGTATTCGGAATGGGACGAGTTCGTTAACTCCCAGAACCTATCGACGATCTTTCATCTGAGTGCGTGGAACCGGATTGCCCGTAAGGTCTACGGGATCGATAATGAAATTCTAGTCGTACGAGGGGCCGACGGAAAGATTCGCGCGGGTACGCCCGTATTCTTCGTGAAACGTCCCGGGAGCTGGTACGTGACGAGCGGAATTTTCGGCGCTTACGGCCCGCTTCTCGTCCGCGAGGGCGAGGGGAGTGCCGACGCGGTTCGCGATACCCTCGACGGGGCAGTGGCATACGCGCGCGAAAATCGCGCAAAGTTCATGCATTTGAAAACGCTCGAAGGTCCGAGAGGGAAATTCGACTTCCAGCACATTAGCCTCGAACGTCAGGATATTTGGGTCACCGCCTTCATGGCCGTCGGCGGTACTTCTGACGACCTTTGGAAAACGCTGCCCGGTCAGATGCGTTCGAAAGTTCGGAAAGCCGAGAAGAGCGAACTCACGATTCGGTGGGGAACCGAAGCGCGGGACATCGACGAGTTTTACGACGTGCTCGCGGATAATATGCACCGGAAGGGTTCTCCGATTTACGGTCGGGAAATCATGGCCGAGATTGTACGGGAGTTTTCGGATTCCGCGGCCGACTCCGTAGGCGCGGCGGCAAAGACTTCGGCGGCGATCCTGACCCTCCATTTGGGAAGCGAAGTCGTTTCGGGTGCGCTCGTCCTCCGGCACGCGGGCGTGGTTTACGTTCCTTTCGTTAGTTCGCGGGCTCAGTTTTTTCCACTTCGCCCGAATAACCTCCTTTACTGGGAAATTATAAAAGACTCGAATGCTCGAGGGAACGCGTGGCTCGACTTCGGCACTTCGATCCGGGGCGCCTCGACTCTCCAGTTTAAAGAAAGCTGGGGCGCGAAAACCTATCCGGTTGTTTCCTTCGTTTACTCGGAATCGGGAGAAAAGGTCCGTCTCGATGCGGGAGCGAAGGGCGTCCAACTCGGGATCGAAATTTGGAAGAAACTCCCCCGACGGGTCGTCGATCGCCTCGGGCCGAAGCTCGCTCGTCTGATGGTTTAAAGCACCGCGGAGCGAATTCCCTGCGGAAAGCTCAGCCGTTCAGTTCGTTCTTCTTTTTTCTTTTCGAGTACGCGTTGATAGTCGCGAAGATGAGTACCGAATAGGTCGATCCCCAAAGGATATCGAGGATGTAGTGGTGATTTAGGTACACCGCCGAGAAACACATGATCGCGTAAAAACCGAGGGCAACGACCCGCAGGCTCCCGAGCTGGAAGGCAAAGAGAACCGAAAGAAACGGATAGGCGACGTGAAGAGACGGAATTGCTCCGAATACATCCGCGGCACGTCCGTACATTCCCGTGAAAAAAGTCGTGCCGAGGAGCAGGTCGAATCGGGCCGCGCCGGCGGGACTTGCGGCGGTATCGAGGAGTGCCGGTCCGAGTCCGTGGTCCGCGACGTACCAAGGGGGGGCGGCCGGAAACCAGTAGTAGGTACTGTAGCCGAGCATATTTACCCAGAAGAATGCCCAGGTGACGTACGGACCGATTCTCTCGGCGACATTCCTCTGAACGGGGTCTTTTGTCCGCTTCGGTAATGCGAGCGAATGGTACGCCGAAATACCCATATAGATCCCAATAAAACACAGGTAGAAAAATCCGGTGATGAGGTCGAGTACGGGTAGGGTGTGTTTCTGCCACCACTCATTCGGAGTGAGGATTCCTTCCGGAGTCGAAATTCCGAAGAATCGTTTATCGAACTCGTAAGGAAACGCGACGTGGATTTCGCCCCGGATGTAGGACGAGTAGTAGCGCATGCTATCGTAAAGAATTCCCGTGAGCATGACGGGAAAGAGGAACCGGAGCGCAATGCCCGCAGTTTTTCCGCCTAAGGAAAGTAAGATAATCACGGACCCAATCGTTAGGTGATCTTTCGTGAGTCCCCCGAGGAGTGAAAGCGTAATCCAATAAAGGAGGATGCCAATCGTTGGCCCGTATCTTCGGAGGGGCGAGAGGTTTGCCCACCAATTGGGCCAGGATCGTTTTTCGTCGGCGAGGAATTTCATCATGGTGCGTGATCTACGATTCTAGATAATTCAGGTCTTTTCCGAAAGTCTCTTTCATAAAGTGAAGCGCAATAAATGCGACGACGAGACTGAGACCCCCCACGATCATTGCCGACCCGATCAAGCCATACGTAGGGGTGAGGTTACGAAACGTAAATGTGAGGGGAACGACGGCTCCGCGAACAAAATTCGGTGCCGAAATCGTTACGGTCGCGCGTAAATTCGTGCCGAACTGCTCCGCCGCGACCGTCGCGAAGAGTGCCCAGTAGCCCGTGCCGAGCCCGACGAAGAAACAGATCGCGTAAAAGATCTCGGGACTGGCGCCCCGAGCAAGTGCGTAGACAATCGTGAAAAGCGTCGTGATACCGAGGTAAATTCCCACCGCTTTCCGGCGGCTGCCGATAAACT
Source organism: Oligoflexia bacterium (assembly GCA_025352185.1). Lineage (GTDB taxonomy): Bacteria > Bdellovibrionota > UBA1018 > UBA1018 > UBA1018 > JACMQW01. Next base: position 1,454 of record JANXTV010000060.1, on the reverse strand, counting down.
GCGAGAGGAGACCGCTCGTGAGATCGCCCATCGCGAGCCCGGCGTAGCCGAAGAGGATCGCATTCGCTCCCGTGACGGAGCCGGTGAGTCCGAGCGCCACGCCGAGTTCGGGGGCGAAGGTCATCAGGATTCCCACGGCAAACCAAACGGGCACGCCAATCAGAATACACTGGAGGTAACGAAAGATCCGTTCGCGGTTCGCAAACAGGAGTCCGAGATCGCCCTTCCGCACCTTTTCGTCAGATTGGCAGGTCGAAAATAGGCCGGATTCGCGCATCCGGATTCGGAGCACGAGGAGGGTCAGTCCGAGAAGGCCGCCCAGAATATAAGCCGCCCGCCACGAGAGGAACTGGTTTACGATCCCCCCAAACACGGCTCCGCAAATTCCGATCGACGCAACGAGCGTCGTTCCGTATCCGCGAACTTGTTTCGGGAGGGATTCCGAAACGAGGGTAATCGCCGCGCCCAGTTCGCCCGCAAGGCCAACTCCGGCAATGAAGCGTAGAATTCCATATTGGGTGGTCGTCGTTACAAACGCGTTCGCGAGGTTCGCCGCCGAATAGAGCGCGATAGAGCCAAAGAGGACCGCAATCCGCCCTTTTTTATCGCCGATGATGCCCCAGAGAATGCCGCCGATCAGCATTCCGAACATCTGTAGGCTGATCAGGTTCACGCCGATGTCCAGTAGCTCCTTCCCCTCAAGTCCGAATGATTTTAGACTCGGGACCCGCACGATACTGAAAAGGACTAGGTCGTAAATATCGACGAAGTATCCCGCCGCGCCGACGATTACGGGAGCGATGAGGAAGTCTCGGAACCGGAAGCTTTCGGTGGAGTCAGAGGGGACTGCCATGCGGGATTACTCCTTTCTTTTCGATTTCGGAGAAGGATGAGGAATGCGGGAAGGGCGAACATCGCGGCGAATAGGCAGGTCATTTCACCCATCACGGCGAGTACGCCAAAACTCACGAAGGCTTGGTTCGATGCAATGACGAGTGACCCGTATCCGACGGTGGTCGTGAAACTGCAGAGCGCAACCGCTCCGCCGGTATCGCGAATCACTTTCAGAATGCTGGCTCCCCCTTCTTCACGGTAGCGACTGAAAATATTTACGGCGTAATCGACCCCGATTCCGAAAGTGATCGGTAGGGCGATGAAATTTAGGAAATTAATCTTAAACCAAGCTCCCAGAATCAGCCCGACGAGCCAGAAGACGCCGAGGAATAGCGCGAGCAGAACCGGGGCGAAAACCGCGGGGGCCCGGAAGAGCACGATGACGAGGAGGACGACGGCCGAAAAAGCGAAAAGGGTCGCGCGTGGCCCGTCGTGGTTAATTGATTCGATCATGTCGGAGGAAATGGGGAGGCTACCGGCAACCGGAGTACCCGGGGCCACCGAATCAGCAATTCGGCGGAGGTCCCCGATGAATTTTACGAGGTTCTCCCCGTCGTTCG
>JANXTV010000059.1 GCA_025352185.1 Oligoflexia bacterium | reverse complement strand
ATTCAAAACGATTCGACGTTAAATCAGGTCTGTGGGGCCACGATTTAATCTCTTTACTCTCCTTTTATTAGCGCTCGGTCCTGCTTCCGCGAGGGGGCAGGACCTTTCGCTTTATACCGTCCCCGAATCGCGAATCCTTGCCGTTGCGCACTCTACTTCGTGGTTACGCCTTCTGCATTACCGGGCGCCTTTCCTTCGGTCCGCCCGGAGTGACGTCGCGAATCCAGAGTTTTTTCTCGACCCCGCCGGTAAAATCGATCCGGAACGGGAACTGCGTGCGACCCTCCGTACGTTCCTAGAGACCGAGTCGGCCCGTAAACTGGCGGGAGTGATTCGCCAACCTGCGTTCTGTGCGTTTCCCGCGCGTTTGGATTTTCTTAAACGGGAGCTCGGACCGGAATTTACGCGTTCGGTAGTCGCAGTCGAGTGTCCAGATTTTACGGCTTGGAGAGACGGGATTGCCGCCCAGGCGGTTTCGCTCGTCTATTCTTCGGCGTACGCGAATAATCCCGCTTCGATGTTTGGTCACACCTTTTTACGTCTGGATCGGAAGGCAGGTGGTGCCGGTGAAGTTCTCACGAAGCAAATGGACTTCTTGAGTTACGGCGTGAACTTTTCGGCGTCCGTTCCGGACCACGAAAATCCGGTGAAGTACGCGATGTGGGGGCTTTTCGGCGGATACTTGGGCCGATATGACCTCGCTCCCTATTACCGAAAGGTGAATGAGTACGCCTATTCGGAGAGTCGCGACTTATGGGAGTACCGGCTCTCCCTTAACGAATCGGAAACCGCCCAGCTCGTACGGCACCTCTGGGAGCTCTATTCGGGAGGCTTTTTTCGCTACTATTTTCTCGATGAAAACTGTTCCTACCAAATTCTGGCCCTGCTCGAAGCCGTAAAGCCGGAATGGGATTTAACGTCTGGATTCATTCTCACCGCGATTCCGATCGAAACGGTTAAGCACCTAACGGAAAAACCGGGGTTCGTTACGGACGTGACCCTCCGACCGTCCCTTCGCGTCCAACGGGAGCGGGCAGAGTCGGCTCTCTCCGAACGGGAACGAAAGCGTCTCCGACTCCTTTTCACGGAGAAAGAGACTCCGAGCGAATCCGATTCGGCCGCAGTTCTCGATGCCCTGATTCTTTCTTTTAATTACGAAAAAAACGTACGCGGTGACTCGGAAGCGCGCATCCTACGAATGAAAAACCTTCTCCTTCTCCGCAGTCGGCTCGTTCGGGTAAGACTCGCAACGGTGGAACGGGATCCGAATGCGAAACCTCCGGAATTATCCCACGGGACTTCGCGGGTGAGCCTCACGGCGCGAAACCTGAATCGCGGGGGGAGGCAAAGACTTGCCGGTGAACTTTCGATATCGGCCTTCGAACACGATTTTTTAAATCGAATTCACTCCTATAATCCGTATTCGGAATTGCAGCTTTTCAGATTCTCGATTGAAAAATCCGAAACCGAAAAATTTAGACTCCGTGAGGCCCGCCTGATTGCCATGGCCTCCGCGGCGCCCTACACGGTTTATTCCCCCCAGATGTCCTGGGGTGTGGGTCTATCCTGGGAGCGTCCCGAGGATCTACCGGAGTCGCGTGGGGGAGCTTGGAAAGTGGCGGGAAGCTACGGCGTGGGACATTCGGTGGGGCTCCGCCGTACCCTAGTCTTCGTCGAAGCGGCCGGGGAAGTCGAAACCGGAAGCGCACTTCGGCAGGCGATTCGCCCGAGTGCCGGTGGAGTTGCGGGATTTCTCGCGAACCCCCTCGAAGACCTCTACTTCGTTCACGTATCGGCTCAGGCACTCCATGATTTCTCGGGAAACTCCGCCCGTCGGCTTTGCTGGCGGCTCGAGCTGACCCAGTCTCTGGCGTTTGCCAGGCGGTGGGACCTCCGTCTGGGGTTCGCCCGTCTTTCCGTTTCGGACGGCGCTGACCGCTTCATGGACCGGGCATCATTAGGTGTTTCCTATTATTTCTAACTGAAGTGGACCAAGCGGAATCCGTTCGGGAGTATCCCGACTTTGACACTGAAGGTCCGGCACCCTAAGCTTTAGGGAGAGGGTTCATTGAAATGGGATATGCTCCCGTACTACTAGGAATTCCGGCATTCTTAGTTTTCATCTACGGAATCGGAGAGGTGGGAAGTTTTAACTTCACCTTCTTTCGCCAGCCGCTTTTCCTCGGGCAGTGTCTTGCCCTCGCCACCCTCCTGATCGCGCTCCTTCGCATTTCAAAACCAGCTCGTCCCTGGTTCGAAGGAAATCTTCGGTTTCGAATCATTATCGTCGTCCTGATTTTTTTTCTGAGCAGCGCCGCGCTCTCGCTCGTGAATAAAGTTTTCATTTCTCGAAAGTTTGAGCGAACGGCGTTCGTGATCGACCGTTCTATCCGCAGCCCGTGGGGTGCAAAAGGGAAAGCGACCCGCCCCCCAATCTGTAAGGTAGAATTTGCTTCCGGGATCGATCCGGAACGAAGAATTCCGGGAATCATCGACTGCGAAATCTGGTATCGGCTCGATCCGGCCGCGGCCGCGGTGATCGTTCGGACCGAGATCGGTATCACCGGTTTGGAATTTTCAAAAGTTCTCGGGGTAGACGCCCACGGACCCGGGGTTATCGCGCCGGCCCCCACCGTCCTCCTACCCCCGCCCACTCCGAGCCCAACTGCGGTCGTTCGTCGGCGCCGTTAACGGACGTCGTTACCGCGTATCGAGGAGAAGTTTTATCCCGAGTTTAGATTTCGGCGGCTCGACGATCGATCGGGTTTTTACGCCACCGGGTGTCCCGTGCGAGTGGGGAGCACCATTCGGCCCCTGCGGAATTCGCGCCCGCGGATTTTTCGCCGCCGCCGCCTGCCGAGCGGCGAGTACGGGATCGATTCCTTCGCGCCCTCGGAGGTAACGTCGGACGATTCCGCGGTTCTCTTTTTTCTGGGGCTGCAGAAGTGCGGCTTGGATCTTCCGGTCGGTGCGGTCCTTCGGTACGAAAAGGTCCTGCTTCGACATCGGATTAATGCCGGTCCAGTACATCGCCGTCGCGAGGGTCATCGGCGTCGGGATGAAGGACTGGACCTGCTGGAGGTTCCATCCTTTTTCGCGCATGTAATCGTAAACTTTTTCCATCTTCTCGTGGGTCGTGCCGGGAAATCCCGAAATGAAATACGGAACGAGGTACTGCTCTTTTCCGGCTTCCTTCGAAACTTCCTCGAAGTAGGAAACGAACTCGTCGAAGTTCTTTAAGCCCGGCTTTTTCATGAGGTGGAGAACTTCGTCATCCATCGCTTCGGGCGCGACCTTTAAGTGTCCGCCGACGTGGTGAGTGATGAGCTCTTTCATGTATTCTTTCCCCGCCTTTTTATCGGAAAAGGCGAGGTCGTACCGTAGGCCGGAGGCGATGTGGATTTTTTTAATCCCCGGTACTTTCCGAGCCTTCTGGAGAAGCGAGACCTGCGGCGAGTGGTCATGCTGGAGTTGCGGGCAAACTTTCGGGTGAACGCACGAGAGCTTCCGGCACTTCGACTGGATCTCCGGGCTCTTACAGCTCGTTTGATACATGTTCGCGGTCGGTCCGCCGATGTCGGAGACGGTGCCTTTAAAACCGGAGACTTCGGTCATCTGGCCGAGTTCCTTTAAAATACTCGGTTCCGAGCGGGACTGGACGATACGGCCCTGGTGGAGCGTGATCGCGCAGAAACTGCAGCCGCCGTAGCAGCCACGGGTCGAAGCGACCGAGAATCGAATCATATCTGCGGCCGGCACGCGCGCGCGGTAAATCGGGTGCTGGTCCTTCGCAAACGGCAGGTCGTAGATCGAATCGAGTTCCTCCGTCGATAGCGGTAAAGCGGGCGGATTCACGACCGCGGCGTTTCTTCCGTGGTACTGGACGAGCCGCCGGCCGTTAAACGGAGAGGCTTCGTACTCGATAAAGTAGGCAGCTTTCGCGAATTTTTTCTTATCTTCACGAACTTCGTCGAAGGACGGCAGCGTGAGCCTCGGCTCGATCTCGCGCGCTTCTTCCTTCGTCGTGAGGTACGCGATTCCGCGCTGGGTCTGCATATACTTTATCGCCGCCTGCGTTTCGGGCTGCGAAGTCGAGAGCGCGCCCCCGACCGCTTCGGCGGCCGCGGTGAATTGCTCGACGATCGTATCGACCGTGCGTTCTCCCATTCCGAAAACGAGGAAGTCCGCTTTCATTTCGGCGAGTACCGAGGGCCGTACCCGGTTCTGCCAGTAGTCGTAGTGTGCGAGTCTCCGGAGAGACGCTTCGACTCCACCGACGATCACCGGAGTTTCGGGCCACGCTTTCTTCGCGAGTTCCGAGTAAACGGTAGCCGCGTAATCGGGACGCTTTCCACCGAGTCCCGCTTCCGAATACATATCGTCCGAGCGTTTCTTCTTACTCGCGGTGTAATTATTAATCATCGAGTCGACGGTGCCGCTCGATACGCCGATGAAAAGTTTCGGTCGACCGTATTTCTTAAAGTCATCGAGCCGGTCCCACCGCGGTTGCGACAGAATCGCGACCCGGAGTCCGCGCCGTTCAAGCCACCGCCCGAGGAGCGAAATCCCAAACGTCGGGTGATCCACGTACGCATCCCCATTCACGAGGAGCACGTCGATCTCGGACCACCCCCGGTCCGCGACTTCCTCGGGAGAGTTCGGAAGGAACTTTCGGCAGGCGGCCGCAAAGACCGTTTGGTTGTTAATCTTCATCGTCATGGGTGGACGGGGTATAGCAAAGGCCCGACTTTGACGCAACGCTAGGAAGTAAAAGAGGGAGTCCTTCACGCCGATTAAAGCGAAGAAAGACTCCCTATGGGACGTCTTCGGGAGCCGTATTTCTACTGCTCAACCGGCGACGTCGAATGTCCGAATGACGGTCTGAATGGAAGAGCGGTATGACACGGCATGAGAGGACTGGCAAGCCCCCCGGAGCGCTTTTTTAGGACTGAGGTAGCCCCTTTAACCAGTCGAAAAATTCGTCCATCGTTTCGCTGATAAAAACGGGCCGCAGGTCGGGTCGACCGG
>JANXTV010000042.1 GCA_025352185.1 Oligoflexia bacterium | reverse complement strand
TAACCATTCCGGGATATTCTCGAAATAGAGAGGAGTATTCACCCCTCGCGCCGATCGAGCAGGCGGCCCGTGAAAAAAATGAGCGGAACGATCCAGAGCATGGCGTAGCCCAGGCTCATTAAAATAAACTTTGAACCTAGCTCCAGTCCGTAAGTCAGACTGAAACCTAAGTTAAAATGGGATAAGTTCGGTAGTGAATCCGCAAGAACGAGGAGCGAGTTTCGTAACCAAGGTTCGCGAGACTTTAGGATCACTTGCCGCAGCGGTTCGACATTATTCCCCACGAGATAAATTCCGATTACCATCATTACCGAAATAGATGCGGTCGTAAAACTCGAGAAAAAGACCGCAAATGCCGCAAGGAAACAGGACTGGATCCAAAGAAAGAAAAGTGCAGTTCCGACTGTCGGATTTAATTTCCCTCCCAGAGAAAGATAAAGGACCACTTCGACGAGTGAAAGGAAAAGCCAGTTTAAAAGAAGCACCGCAATTAATCCGAAAAACTTCCCCGTGATGAATTGGAGCCGAGAAATAGGACGTGAAAGCGTCACGAACACCGTACGTCGATCAAATTCTCGCGCAAGCATTGAAGCCCCAGTGAATACGGCGATGACTCCACACGATAAGTTAATCGCGCTCACGCCGAAATCTAGAATCACTCGGTCCTGACCGATAAATGTAAGCTGGGACGCGAGGTAACTCACGCCGATTAGCAAGAATGCAAAAAGTAAAAAATTATAAAGTACCTTATCGAGAATAATTTCCTGAAAAGTTACCCTCGAAATTGCGAGGATTGGACGTAACGAACGTACGAGCCCACTCATATAAAAGCATCCTCCAGCGAAGGGCGTATCGGATTCACCCATAAAATCTTTGCGTTCTTTTCGAGAAGCGCACTCAGCGCCTTCTCGACGTGTAGTTCCGAGGGAACCGTCACACGGAAACCTTCGCTCATCTCGCGAACGCTAGTGAGAGGCGCGATGCCATCGAGAACCGAAACCGGGGTATCCTTGAAAGCGATTTCGACCGGAGTGCTTTCCTGATCGAGAAACTGGGAAACTTTTCCGCATCCAATGAGTTCACCCCTTCGGATCATCGCGACTGAATCACAAATCGCCTCAACATCGGGAATCACGTGGGAAGAAAAGAAGATAGTGCGGCCTTCGCGGGCGAGCTGAAGAATCAGTTCCCGAATCTCCTTACGGCCGACGGGATCGAGTCCGCTCATAGGTTCGTCGAGGACTAAAAATTCCGGGTCGTGAATCAGCGCCTGCGCAATTCCGATTCGTTGAAGCATTCCCTTTGAATACTTCTTTAGCTCCAGATGTCTTGCGTGGCCCATTCCGACCGAATCGAGAACCCGCGGCACGCGCGCTAATATTTCGGTGTTGGTCATTCCCGTAAGGTTCCCGAAATACTGAAGGAGCTGCTGACCCGTCAGATGATCGTAGAAATACGGACGCTCGGGCAGATACCCGACCTTACGTTTCGCTTCTTTCTCGTGGGTTGGAATTCCATTCAGAAGAATACTTCCCGCCGCCGGAATCTTTATCCCGGTAATGAGGTGAATGAGGGTCGTTTTACCTGCTCCATTCGGTCCGAGGAATCCGAATATCGATTTTTTCGGAACGGTGAAGGAGATCCCCTTAAGAATCTCTACGTTCTTCATCCAGAACCCTGTACGAAACGACTGATGCACCTGTTTAATTTCGAGCATATTTAAAGTCGATCTTCCTTAGTGAGTTTTAGCATATGCCGGGCCCTTTAAAATTTCATTCCGAACACGGGCTCACGTGGAGTTTCGGAGTCGATTTTCCCGTTTCCGTCTAAAAAGATTTTGCCCCCAAATTCGTCGCGAGTTCCGACCCCTCGGCTAAGTCGAAATCGTTCGAAACGATCGGCCGGTTTCTCATTTCGCTGGGCTGGGAACTTACCGAAATGAGAAACCGGCCGATCGTTTCGAACGATTTCGACTTAGCCGAGGGGTCGGAACTCGCGACGAATTTGGGGGCAAAATCTTTTTAGACGGAAACGGGAAAATCGACTCCGAAACTCCACG
>JANXTV010000505.1 GCA_025352185.1 Oligoflexia bacterium | reverse complement strand
GCGCGTGGGCTACCAACTCCTCGGTCTCCAGACTTACTTCACGGCGGGAGAGGTCGAAGTTCGGGCGTGGACTTTCGAAAAGGGATGGAAAGCTCCGGCATGTGCGGGCGTGATCCACACGGATTTCGAAAAAGGATTTATTCGGGCCGAAGTCTACCACTACGACGACCTCATGAAGCACCGGACGGAAGCTAAAGTGAAAGACGCGGGAGCACTCCGGGTCGAAGGAAAAGACTACGTCGTTAAAGACGGAGACATCATGCACTTCCGGTTTAACGTTTAGTCGGCGACCGGAGTTCCGGTTTAGGGCTTCGGCGGCGGTTTATGGTAGAGGACTTCGTGGAGTCCCGGCGTAAGATAATCAGGGATTTCGCCCACCTGGCGGTAACCCGCGCGTTCGTAAAATTCACGCGCTTCGACGTTCGTATGGGTGCAAAGAAGGAAGAGACCATTCGGGCGCAGGAAATTGCGCTCGAGGGCTTCGAGGAGGAAGCGTCCGACTCCTTTCGAACGTGCGGCGGCGTCCACCGCAATGAGTTTCAGGTATCCACTGCGGGCGAATGCGCCCGTCTTTACGAAGTAAGCAAATCCAATCGGAGTTCCGTTTTCCTCGGCGACGACGAAGTGCACGCCCGCATCCGAGATGCCGGCTTCTAACTGCGGTCGAAGGCGAGCCGCGGTCATTCCGTGGTCGCGAAAGAGGGGATAACTCACCGTGAAAGCGACGAGCGTATCGAGATCCGCAGGGGTCGCGGGCCGTAGGGTCAGAGTGGGGGCCATGTCCCGAGTCTATTTCAGTAAGTGAGCGAGGGGAAGGAATTCTCCGAGGCTCTGAATGTTCGTGAGCGTTTCGAGAAACTTCGTGATTCCGAGGGATTCGTTTCCGTTCGCGTGTACAAGAATTACGCTACCGGCCTTTGGTTTTTCGCCGATGGCGAGCCAGGCATCACTGCCTAAAGTAATTAGAGAATGCGCATCCACGTTTTCTACCCAAGCTTGATCGGAAATCAGCCCAGGAAAACGGAAGAAAGACGAAGGGAGTTGGTTTCGCTCGAGGAGGGCGATTTCCACATCGGTGATTTCGGTTTCCGGATTTACGCCTTTTTCGAGGAGGAAGTTTGCCTCTAATTTTTTCGTGGTACTGAACGGATGGGTACTCGAATGATTAATCCAGGTGACGGCGATTTTCCCGGTGGCTTCGAGTCGCGTGATATCCTCGAACTCGCCCGGGTGCTGATTAATCCATTTCTTCGTTACCGCGAGCCCGACGGGCACCGGCGCGGAGGTGGTAACGGCGATTTTCTCGAGGGCATCGAAAAACCGGTATTCGAATTTTGCGTGGCTCGCGGGGCAGAGGTCCGCGGTGAGGAAGACTCCGTGAACCGATTTTTCGGCGCGACTGATTCCGTCATTCGAAAGGGGATGGTGCGCAGCGCCCGAAGATTTCCGACGGGCAACGGCGAAAGGAGAAGTTTCGTACCGGATCGCCGCGGCCGGATCCTCGCAGTCGAGGGTGCTCGGATCGACGACTCGAGTTTCGAAACTCTCAACGTCGGTAACGAGGTAGCGGGGTTCGCGGTCGCGGAGGAATGACCGCGACGCGTGAAGGAGATCGCCCGTTTCGGTTTCGATACACTCGCGGCTCATCACCTTATACCGGCGGATCTCGTGGAGAGCCGCATTCGCCCGCGTAGCGCCCGCGGTTAAGAAGAAAGCGACGGTGATGAAGAGAAGAGGGAACTGACGCATGCGGCGCGGACTGTACCTTACCAGAGCTTTATGGTCAAGCACTACGCCTAGGGGTCGTAATGTAAAAACAACCTTAAGATCAGGTAGTTACAGAATCATACAGTGTTGAGGTGCGGGTCCGGCCTCTGAATTTGCTAGGCCGGGAGGATCTTCCCGTCTTTCATTTCGATTTTCTGGCGGACCCGTTCGATAAGGTTTCGATCGTGGGTACTGAAGAGGAAGGTGACTCCACTTTCGGCATTCAGCGTCTCGAAGAGGTAGATGAGTTCCGAAGCCGTCGCCGAATCGAGGTTCGCCGTCGGTTCATCGGCGAAAAGGATATCCGGTTTTGCGGCGAGGGCACGGGCCACGGCCACTCGTTGCTGCTGACCACCGGAAAGCTGGGATGGCAGTGAAGCGAACTTATCCGCTAGGCCTACGGCGGCGAGCGCGCGCTTTGATTCTTCGCGCGCGTGATTCCGAGAATCTCCCCGAATCAGGAGCGTAAACTCTACGTTTTCAAGCGCCGTGAGGGCCGGAAAAAGATTATACGCCTGGAAGACGAACCCGACGTGGTGACTGCGAAATCGACTGAGTTCGGTTCGTGAAAGTCCCGAAACCTTTTGGCCCCCGATATAGACTTCGCCGTCGGTCGGTCGGTCGAGACCCGACGCAAGATTTAGGAAGGTCGTTTTCCCGCTTCCGGAAGGTCCGATCACCGCGGCGAAAGATCCGCGAGGAATTTCGATCGAAACATTTCCCACGGCGGTCACGGGGGGGCTCCCCGGATAAGTTTTCGTCACGGCCGAAAATTTTAGCGCGAGTTCGGAGGGTTTTTTCGGGGTTTCCATCGTTACCGCCTTAAAGTTTCTACCGGGTCGAGGATCGACGCTCGGTACGCCGGATAAATGCCGGCGACCGTAATGAAACAAATCTCCACGAAAACGAGTTTTAGAAAGGAACCCCAATCGACTACCGGATGGACGAGAGTCGGAAACCGGAAGCCGGTATCGGACTTTCCTTCCCCGAGGAAAAGGGTGAGATCGAACCCGTAGCGGGAATGGTAACCGACCGCTAGCATTCCGAACGCAATTCCCATCGCCGCCGAAAATACCCCGAGGAGAACGCTCTCAAAAAGAATGAGCGTACGCACCTGGCCCGGCGTCGCGCCGAGGGAGAGCATCACGCCGAATTCCTTTGTCCGCTCGAATATATTCATCAGCATGGCGTTCACGACGCCCATCGTGATTACGGTAAAGAAAATTAAAGTGATCAGCGCAATCATCGCGGTATTAAAACGGATCATGCTCGCAACGCCAGGAATCGCTTCCCGCCAGGTGGTCACCTTCAGGGCTTTCGGCACGAGGGGCTGTAGGAGTTTTTGCACGCGGAGTTCGTCCCCGTCGAGGGGGAGTCTCACCACTTGTTCGTGCACCCCGGGGATTGCCGCGATTTTCGAAACGCATTCGATCGTACTGAAAGCGTAGTTTTTATCGAAGCTCGGAGATTTTGAATCGAAGATACCGGTGACCCGCAGAAGTTCGTTTCCGATGGTTCCGTCGGCGGCTTGGCCCATTACGATAATTTTATTTCCGAGCCCGACGCGAAGTTTCTCCGCGAGCGTACTCCCGATATAAATCGGGCGCGTGGGGCATGCGGGATCGGGATCCGTTTTCAGATAGTCGCCCTGGACG